>NZ_CBFIEP010000064.1:0-36226 GCF_965661635.1 Pseudemcibacter sp.
GATATGAAGCCCGAAACGTTTTCTAGAACGTTGAAAAAGTTCAAACAAAAAGGATTTGAAATAAGAAAAGATGCCGTTATTTTGCCGCAAGTTAAAGCATTATGCGGCTTTTGCGATTCCGATGTTTCAAGTATTTGTTCAAGGCACGGCACGCCTGAATGTCTAAATCCAGATTGTATCTCTAGTGAAGAAATAATTCTTTTTGACGACTGAAATTGAATTGGTAAAAACCGAGCTAATTTTTAGACCATTTCACGCTATCAAATTCGCCACATTCGTCGCAGATGGGAAAATAATGTTGAGGACTTGATCCGCAAGCATGACAGAGCCATTTATTTCCTAGAGGCTTTTGTTCGGCTATTTTCTGGAACTTGGTCTCAGCTTCATAGTCATTTTTTTGTTTCACCTCTAACTTAGCTAAAAGCATATAAGTTTCTTTTGAAGCTTTGTCGGAACCTATAAGTGTATCAAGAGCTTTTCGAGCCTCTGGCCAATGTTTCGTAGCAATAGCAGACTTTGCAAGGAGATGCTGACTTTCTGCAAAATGTGGAGCACTATCACATAGTACTTTAACTCTTCTATAGGTTTCGGTGCTGCTTTCTTGTGGGTTTAAATCAAGCGCAACATCTGAAAGCTCATCATTGGGGGCTATTTTCCAAATTGCTTTCAATGTTTTTTCAGCTGTTTTGATATCACCTAGTTCTATCAAAGTTTTAATGGCGGCCAATGCAGCCGGCGCAAAAGAAGGATCATTGTTAAGTGATGTTTTGAGCAAATTAAGGGCCTCTGATTTTTTGCCTGCTGCCTTTTCTTCAAGGGCGAGGGCATAATCAACGACGGCTTTAATATGGTTTAGATCATTTTTTGCAAAAAAGGATCTATTTTTTTCCATACTGGAAATTGAGTTTTTCGCATTTTCCCAGTCAGAAAGTCGAGCGTTGAGCAAAATAGCTTCTTTTAGCAGGTAAGGATTTTTGGGATGCTCTTCTAACATTAAAGAAACGATTTCTTTTGCGGCAGGCCAGTTTTTATCTTGTAAATATTTATGTAAATCTTGCTTATGAACCCAAATATTATTGCCAGAACTGAGTTTTAGTTTTTCTAAATAAGGATTTTCATCTTTTTCAAGCTTTTGGGTTACCTTGGCAAGTAAACGTAATGCGCTATTATTTTCTCCATTTGCGGATTTGGCTTTTAGGCCTTGTTTTAAGGCGAGTTCAAAATCACCTAGTGCATAAGACCCCCATGCTTGATCTAAATGACTTTCTGCTTTTGCCCGTTTGGTGGCTAAGCGCTTAGGGTTTGATAAGAAGTTTGCTATATTCAGCCATCTTAACAGCTTTAAAACCATTAAAAACGTAAAAGTATAGAGAACGATTAAGATTATTAAGACGTCTACAGAAAGGCGAATTTCCCATCCTTGCCAATTTATTAAAACTTGTCCGGGATTAGAGGTTATCCAGTACGCACATAACGCGATAACAATGCCGATAATACTAAAATAAGTGAGGCGTATCATGCAACCGCCCTCATATTGGAGGGAATATTTGAAACCAGATAGCTTTCAGCAGCTGTTGATTCAAGGGTTTCAATTGCCTCTTCACCATTAATCCAGTTTTCAACATCTGCTTTCCAGTCCGTGAGTAATTCCTGTAATGCAGTGGGAAGTGTATCTACAACTTGGAGAATTGAATTGAAGTCAGCAGTATTGAGCCAACTTTCAATATCATTGATCATACCGTCTAAGCTTTTATTATCTGCAGTTGACGTCTCTGTTCTTCTGACGGAGATCATATTTTGCAATTTACTTAAAGTGTTTTGCCACCAAGAAGCAGATGTGTCTATATTACTTGCAGAAATAAGATCTGGAATAAATCCATTAAAACTGCGTTTTAATTGATCGGGAGTAACTAGCCCCGCTTGTGCCGTTTTTTCAAGCTCTTCTATGGCGGCTAGCATGATATTATTGGCTTTAAGCGATCCGGTTTCAATTAAGGTACGTATGGTTTCAAGTTCTTTCTCGTAAACTTCTCCAGAGACAACTTTCTTTTTAAGCTCTGCAATTTTTAGATTTAGCAAAAGGCCTGTATTGTCTCGAGCGGCCTGTGTCTCAACGGTGGCAAGGCGGTTTTCAAGGAGTGCTAGTTTTTCGTTCAAGTTAAGAGCGTCTTTTTGAAGCGCCTCACGTTCTTTTTGCGCTTGTGCCCCATCAAACATATTTTTACTTAAAGGAATAAAAGATGCTTCAAGTTGGCTCATACGACTTAAAAGCATATCAATTCGATTTGATTGAGATGCATCAAAATTTGGTGTATTTTCTTGAGTGTCTATAGATAAATTTTCTTCTAATAACCCTATGCGGCGCTCTATATCATCGCTTAGTGTCGCATTTTGTGACGAAGAAAGTTGGTTTAGACGCCTTTCTTGATCAGCGGCAATTTTTGTTAAGTCGTTGATTGCAGATTGTTGTTCTAAAATTTTTCCATTTAACTCCGCTAAGGTTGTATTATCATTTTCTCCAACCCATTCAGCGATGAAAGGGAGCCGTTCTTGTAATGCCGGTAAAAAATATATCCCGGTAATTAATCCAGATAAAAATAGTAGCAGGAGCAACAACACTCTTAACGCATAATTAGGCGTCTTTGAGGATGCTTCTTTTTTCTTTTCATTTTTAAGCGAAAAGTTGTCCTGTACTATGTCCTTTTTGTCTGGGAGGGTATCATTTTTGTCGGTCATTGTACTTCCTCATAGGCCTATCCCTATTAAATTAAACAGCTCGGGTTCATTCGGTCTCGTCGCGGTTAATGTTCTTTTCCAAGGTAAATCGCTAATTTTTTCTTCAATGTTTGAACTTAGACACAATGCTGTGACTTGATTTAAGTACTCAGTCATATTCGTTTTATTAGTTATTTCTTTAAATATAAGGGCACTTCGCGATGAATAAAAGGGAATATAATCAATCTTACGTTCTTTAAGGGCTTTTATAGTCAATTCTTCAAAAGTAGTCTTGGCTTTGGCGTTGTATAGTATAACGCGATCTAATTGATAATCGTTATCTTTCAACAATTCATTTAAATCTTGTGCGATGTCAGCGGCGGATAAATAGAGTAGAGGGCCGTGTGATGCATCAGCAGTAGACTTTATCAGTTGAGCCAACTTGTTAACATCGCCATCTCCAGATTGAATATCTCTAAATCCTAGCCTTTCTGCAGCTAAAGCAGTTTTTTGACCAACGGTATATATCGGCAGATCACCGACGCCATAATGTTTTGCGAAAATTCTCACGGCCACAGCACTTGTGAAGACGAGCGCTTGATAGCATGTTAAATCAAGCACGCTCGGTGATACCGCTTCGATCGTTAAAACAGGATTAGTGACCGAACAATGCCCAAGAGCTTCCAATTTTTGTGCAAGCGTAAGGCTTTCTTCTATCGGACGGATTAAGAGGAAGCGCATTTTAAAAGTTGTCCTAGTTCCTGACCAATTGCCTCAGGATCATATTTATCACCACTTACAGAGTTCTTTCGTTCATTGGTGCCATCTTCATCAAGAACACGCCCTTCCAAAGTCAAGATGTCGCCCGTTATGTTGGCAAGTCCTGCAATTGGCGTTCTACAGGATCCATCAAGGATATCTAACATTGTTCTTTCTGCCCGAACGCGAAGTTCAGTTTCCTCATGATTTAATGGTTTTAAAATTGACCTCATGACGTCATTCTTGGAAGCGATTTCAATAGTGATAGCACCCTGAGCAACGGCAGGTAATATTTCAGCGGTATTAATCGGTATAACTCTTTTGTCATCTATGCCTAATCGGTTTAAGCCAGCCATTGCAAGGAAGGTTGCGTCGGCAACATTATCATCAAGCTTTTTAAGTCTAGTTTGTACATTGCCACGGAAATTAACGACTTTTAAGTCTGGCCGCAAGTAAAGCGCCTGTGCCTTACGCCTTAAGGAAGATGTTCCAAGTACGGCTCCTCTAGGCAAGTCTAATAATGAATTGGCTTTAGCAGAAAGAAAAGCGTCTTTGACATCTTCGCGTTCTAAATAGCAAACAAGTTCAAGTCCTTCGGGCAATCGGGTTGGCATATCCTTTAATGAATGTACGGCTATATCAATTTCGCCTTCATATAACGCCTCTTCGATTTCTTCGGTGAACAGTCCTTTACCGCCAATTTCACTTAAATTCCTGTCTTGAACTCGGTCACCACGTGTAGACATAACTTTGATTTCGATATTATCTTCATTTAAATGATCATGAGCTTCGATCAATAATCCTTTAACCTCTTCGGCTTGTGCCAGTGCTAATTTGCTGCCGCGGGTTCCAATTACAAGATTATTTTTAACTGTTTCTTGCACTACTTATGTCCAGATGTTAGAGCCTGTGTTATATTTTTTGATATTTAAATTAGGTTTAATGGAATTCTAACGGTGAAGCCAGTAAAGATGCAAAAAAAACAAAAAAAATCTCCTGCACTGATTATGGGGATAGAAAGCAGTTGTGATGAAACCGCTGTTGCAATTGTATCTGAAGAGAAAGAAATACTGGCCAATATTATCCTTACTCAATTAGAAGAGCATAAACCTTATGGCGGCGTCGTTCCGGAAATTGCGGCGCGTTCTCATATTGATCATTTAAATCACTTAGTGCGTGAAGCATTAGAAAAGGCAAATATAGAACTTGATGACCTTTCCGCCATTGCGGTTACATCGGGCCCTGGTCTTATCGGTGGTGTTATGGTTGGTTTAATGACAGCCAAATCGATAGCATTGGCTAAAGGGTTGCCGCTTATCAGTGTAAATCATCTTGAAGGACACGCTTTATCTATCCGCCTAACGGAAGAGGTGCAATTTCCTTATCTATTGCTTTTGGTATCTGGTGGGCATTGTCAATTATTGATCGTTAAAGGGGTGGGAGACTATCAAAGATTAGGCACAACCATCGACGATGCAGCCGGGGAAGCCTTTGATAAAACGGCAAAAATATTAGGACTTAACTATCCTGGCGGGCCTGCCGTTGAAAAAGCGGCTTTAAACGGTAAAGCGAATAGATTTAAATTTCCGCGCCCATTAAAAGGTAAGCCAGGAAGTAATTTTTCATTTTCCGGACTTAAAACGGCCGTTCTGAGGGCGCGTGACCAAGTGGTTGAAGAGAATGGTGGACATTTAACAACTCAAGATATTTGTGATCTGGCAGCAAGTTTTCAGGAAGCTTTATCGGATAGTATCATTGACCGAGTTAAGAAAGGTATTGAACACTATCTTGAACAAGGGACAGATAACAAGGTCTTGGTGGTAGCAGGTGGCGTAGCGGCCAATAGTGTGATCAAGGAAAAATTGGCTTCATTATGTACCAATTATGATTTTAATGTTAAAGCACCACCTATATCACTTTGCACGGATAATGGGGCAATGATTGCATGGGCTGGTGTGGAAAAATACCACCTCAAAGAATTTTCAGGTTTAGAAATTGGTGCGAAAGCAAGATGGCCTTTAGATCCAGATGCGCCACCTGCTATTGGTGCTGGTGTTAAAGCATAAAAAAAGATAAAAGGGTAAAAAAGGAAATAAGACGTGTCTGAAATTGAATCATCTGAAATAACGAAAATTGGCGTGATTGGTGCCGGCGCTTGGGGAACGGCATTAGCGCAACAGTCTGCGAAAGCGGGTTGTGACGTAACACTTTGGGCCCGCGAAGATGAAGTCGTGACGTCAATTAATGAAAGACATGAAAATGAATTATTTCTAACCGGTATTGAACTTTCAGAACATGTAAAGGCAACTTCTAAGCTTTCAGATATTGCGGGGGTTGATTTTATATTTATGGTCGTGCCGGCTCAATTTCTTAGAATTGTGCTTAGTGATTTAAAAGAACATATTTCTGAAAATGCTGTTATTGTTCTGTGTGCAAAAGGAATAGAGCAGTCTAGCGGTATGTTGATGAGCGAAGTCGTGGCGGAAGTTTTGCCGAAATCACCCCTTGTTGTCTTATCTGGCCCAACTTTTGCCCACGAAGTTGCAAAAGGACTGCCTTCTGCTGTGACGGTTGCATCAAAATATCAACAAATTGCCCTGCGGTTATCAACGGCCATCGGGCTGCCAACATTTAGACCTTATGCGACACGCGATGTACTCGGAGCTGAAATCGGCGGTGCACTGAAAAACGTTTTTGCTATTGCCTGCGGTATAACAACAGGACGTAATATGGGTGATAATGCACGTGCGGCACTCATTACCAGGGGACTTGCTGAAATGGTGCGTTTTGGGGAACATTATGGCGCTAAACGCGCCACAATGATGGGGCTATGCGGTTTAGGTGATTTGATATTGACCTGCTCTTCGCCGCAGTCGAGAAATATGTCTCTTGGAATAGCAATAGGCGAAGGAAAAAAAGTCGAAGACGTGATGTCGGGACGCCGAACCGTAGCGGAAGGATATCATACATCATCGGTGCTTGCGAATATTTGTAAAAGAGAAGATTTAGATTTACCCATTGTTATGGCCGTAAATGAAATTCTTCACGAAGGAAAAGATGTTGAAATAGCAATTATGGATCTTTTAAACAGGCCATTTGTTGATGAAATTGAAGATTAGCATAATAAAGGATTGAATATGCATTATATTATTACCGCATTTGATAAAGATAATAGTTTAGATTTGCGCATGAGTGTTAGGCCGGATCACTTGGCCTATGCGCAAGAAAAAGGCATTACCGTACTCGGCGGCCCGCTTCTTACTGAAGGAGATGATCCAAAGCCGCGTGGCAGCATGATTATCGTTGAAGTAAATAACAAAGAAGAAGCAGAAGATTTTGCCGCAAACGACCCTTATAATAAAGCAGGGCTTTTTGAAAAAGTTTCTGTCAGACGTTGGATGGGGGCAATCGGTCCTTGGCTTCCGTCCGGTGACTAATGTCTTACAATTAAGCGACTTGGATATCGGCTTTAATAAAGGCGATATTTTATGCTCTCTCTCAGCTATTGATGATGGCAGTGCAAAGGAATTTATTTACCGTAATGGTAACAATATCTATGATATTTTTATTCAGCGTCAGGGTGAAAACGCATTTGCCTATACGAATGTTTGTCCTCATGCCGGCACACCACTTAACATGGATGAAGGCCGGTTTATGGAAAAAACAGGCCGTTATCTTATTTGCCATACCCATGGAGCCCTTTTTCAACTTGAAGATGGCTTTTGTGTCGCGGGTCCTTGTAATGGTGCAAGTTTAACGGGTGTCGAAATATTAGTTGTAGATGGAAATATTACCGTTGGATAAGATTATAAATCTTCCAGCAATCTGGAACGGGCCAGAGAATTCATAAAAGCTATTTATATTTACCCATGGGGCTGGTGCGCCGATGGATACTGATTTCATGGATTTCTTTGCACATAATCTTGGAAAAAATAAAATCCGTGTTTTACGTTTTGAGTTTCCTTATATGGCTTTAAGGAGAGAAGGTCATGGCAAAAGACCACCCAATACTCAGAAAATCCTTTTGGAATGTTGGAGTGACGTTATTAAAGGATGTCGTAAATTTCATAATGGGGAAATTTACATTGGTGGCAAATCAATGGGCGGCAGGATGGCTTCTATGATTGCTGATCAGGAGGGCGTGACCGGATTAATATGTCTAGGATACCCATTTTACGCACCAGGTAAACAAGATAAGCCGCGTATTGATCATTTGGAAAATTTAAGAACCAGAACCCTTATTTTACAGGGGGAACGAGATTCGATGGGATCAAAAGAGATTGTTGAGAACTATTCGTTATCCAATCAGCTTTCAATATCGTGGCTTCCCGATGGCGATCATGGTTTGAAGCCCAGAAAGAAATCTGGTTTTACCGAAGAAGGTAACTTTAATTTAGCCTCTAATTTGATTTTAAATTTTATTAATTAGGCTAGATTTTTTCAGTTGCTTTTCCTGATAATGCAGTGTATTTAATGCCAATTAATAATATATAAAGAAATCTTTATATATATTTGCGAAACGTAATGCCATAGTAGAGCAGGAGCAGGAAATTGAGCAGAGAGAATTATTTATTCACGAGTGAATCCGTATCTGAAGGTCATCCAGATAAAGTCGCAGATTGTATATCTGATAGTATTGTAGACAAATTTTTAAGCGAAGAGCCAGAAGCGCGTGTTGCTGTTGAGACCTTAACCACAACCAATCGTGTAGTATTAGCGGGCGAGGTTCGGGGTCCTGAAAGCATTACTAAAGAAGTAATGGAAGATTGTGCACGAAAGGCTGTTCGTAAAATTGGTTATGAGCAAGAAGGATTTCATTGGAAAAAAATGGATGTAACCGTTCATGTGCATGAGCAATCATCTGATATTGCAATGGGTGTTGATGCAGCAGGCAATAAAGATGAAGGAGCCGGCGACCAAGGTATTATGTTTGGTTATGCAACAAATGAAACCAAAAATTATATGCCTGCGACATTAGATTTCTCTCATAAAATTCTTAAATCTTTAGCCGAAGAAAGACATGCGACAAATAATGAAGAGCTTGGTCCCGATTCGAAAAGTCAAGTGACCTTGCAATATGAAAATGGCAAGCCAGCTAAGGCTACTTCAGTAGTTGTTTCAACTCAACATTCTGCTGATACAACCCAAGAACGTGTCCGTGAAATAGTATTAAAGCATGTTGAAAAGATACTTCCAGAAGGTTGGTTACCACCAGAGGAAGAAATTTATATTAATCCGACGGGTCAATTTATTATTGGTGGCCCGGACGGTGATGCTGGAATAACAGGACGTAAAATTATTGTCGACACTTATGGCGGTGCTGCGCAACATGGTGGCGGCGCTTTTTCTGGAAAAGATCCGACAAAAGTTGATCGCTCAGCCGCTTATGTAACGCGCTATCTTGCAAAAAATGTTGTTGCTGCAGGGCTTTCCGATCGCTGCACCATCCAACTTGCCTACGCAATTGGTGTATCAAAACCATTGTCTCTTTATGTGGATTTTCATCAAACGGGTCAAGTTGAGGCAGCGAAGCTTGAAAAAGTACTTTCTAACATTATGGATCTTAGCCCGCGCGGGATACGTGAACATCTTGGTCTTAATAGACCAATTTATGAACGAACAGCGGCTTATGGGCATTTTGGGCGTGAGCCAGAAGCAGATGGTGGTTTTTCATGGGAAAAACTTGATTTAGTTGATGCACTAAAATCAGAATTCTAATATACCTTTTATTTATCGTTGCTAGTAAAGAAATGAATAAATGAAAGATTTAGAATCCATAAAAGGCAGTCGTGTTTACGGGCGAAGACAAGGAAAGCCTCTAAAAAAGACAAGCAGAGAGCGTTTAGAAAAATATTTTCCTAAATATTCAATTACACTTGAAGGCGACAAGCTAAATTTATCAAATCTTTTTGATCATGCGCCAGTGGAATATTGGCTTGAAATTGGCTTTGGTAAAGGCGAGCATCTTATTGAGCAAGCAAAAGCCAATCCCGATGTTGGATTTATTGGATGTGAACCATTTTTAAATGGTGTTTCTGGACTAATCGATCATATTGATAGAGAAGGGGTCACTAATATCCGTTTTTTTATGGATGATGCACGACTTTTGATGGATGCACTACCAGATCATTCTATATCGAGGGCGTTCATATTATTTCCAGACCCTTGGCGCAAAAAAAGACATTATAAAAGACGTGTTGTAAGTCCTGGAAATCTTAATGTGCTTTCTCGTATTTTAAAGGGAAATTCACAGTTAAGAATTGGTACGGATCATCATGATTATTGTCGCTGGATACTCGCAAGGTTGATGGAAAATGAAGATTTTATCTGGCAAGCAGATACGCCAGATGATTGGCACACGAGGCCGGATGATTGGCCTGCGACAAGATATGAATTAAAAGCCCTTGAGGCAGGTCGTTTGAGTGCTTATATGACGTTTCTAAGAAAACAGCAGCTTAACTAGATTATGGCATAAAATAAAGAACTTGAAGTTACGATAAATTACTATATATATATAATCATCCGAATCACTTGAAAATTTAAATTTTTTTGTGCGGGCAAGTGTTTCACTGGCCTGCTTTTTTGTTTTGGTGTTATGCAATAAATAATGGATTTTTAAATGTCGTCAGTATTGACTGATAAAATTGCAGAAATGATTGAACCAACCATTGAAGGATTGGGTTTCGAACTTGTGCGCGTTCAGCTATTTAGCTCACCGCGAGGTGAGGCTTCGACTTTACAGGTTATGGCCGAAAAAGAAGACGGTACAATGACAGTAGAAGGCTGCGCCAAAATAAGCAGGGAAATTTCGACATTATTAGATGTGGAAGATCCGATCGATAGCGAATACGTGTTAGAGGTCAGTTCACCAGGTCTAGATAGACCACTAACTCGCAAAAAAGATTTTGTAAATTATGCAGGCTTTGAAGCAAAGATAGAGCTTATCAAGGCAGTGGAAAATCGCAAACGCTATAGAGGAATTCTCTTAGGCGTTGAAAATGATTTAATTTTAATAAAAGTAGACGGCGAGAAATATCAATTTGATTTTTCCGATGTTTTAAAAGCAAAATTGGTTATGACAGATGAATTGGTTGAACGTTCAGCCGTAAATCCATCATAAGGTTACAACCGAACTATATGAACGAATTGTTGGTCAGGAAGGCCACTCAAAAATACGGAGCTTAATAGTATGACAGCAGTAAGCGCAAATAGATTAGAACTTTTACAAATTTCTGATGCCGTCGCGCGCGAAAAGAGCATTGATAAAGAAATTGTTCTTGGCGCAATGGAAGAGGCCATTCAAAAAGCGGCTCGCTCTAGATATGGGATGGAAAATGAGATTAAAGCCCATATTGATAGAAAGAGCGGCGATATAAAATTATATCGTGTTTTAGAAGTTGTAGAAAATGTTGAAAACCATTCAACGGAAATTACCGTTGCTGATGCTGTCCAATATAAAGATAACCCTGAAGTCGGTGATATACTAGCTGATGAACTTCCGGCGATTGATTTCGGACGTGTTGCTGCGCAAACTGCTAAGCAAGTCATTGTACAAAAAGTACGTGAAGCAGAGCGCGCACGTCAATATGAAGAATATAAAGACAAAATTGGCGATATGATCAATGGTGTCGTTAAGCGTGTTGAATACGGCAATGTAATTGTTGATTTAGGCGCAGCAGAAGCAATTATTCGACGCGATCAATTGATCGCACGCGAACATATTCGTAATGGCGAGCGAGTGCGCGCCATTATTTTGGATGTGCGTGAAGAGCCAAGAGGCCCACAGATTTTCCTTTCACGTTCTCACCCGGACTTTATGGTAAAATTATTTGCGGGTGAAGTACCAGAAATTTATGATGGTGTTATTGGCATTGTTGGCGTCAGTCGTGACCCAGGGAGTCGTGCAAAAATCGCTGTCACTAGTAATGACCCAAGTATCGACCCTGTAGGTGCTTGTGTTGGTATGCGTGGTAGTCGTGTTCAAGCTGTGGTTGAAGAGCTGCAAGGTGAAAAAATTGATATTATTCAATGGTCACCAGATCCGGCGACTTATATAATCCGTGCGCTTGCTCCAGCCAATGTAACAAAAGTGGTTATCGACGAAGATGCGGGCCGTATGGACGTGGTCGTTGGCGAAGATCAATTAAGCCTAGCAATTGGTCGTCGTGGTCAAAATGTGCGACTTGGATCACAGCTGACTGGTTGGCAGGTTGATATTATGACTGAGGCGGATGAAAGTGAGCGTCGTCAAGCAGAATATAAAGAGCGCAGCGAACTCTTTATGAATAGCCTTGATGTGGATGAAACACTTGCGCTTCTTCTAGTTGGTGAAGGCTTCCGTAATCTTGAAGAGGTTGCTTATGTGGCACCTGATGAATTTGCGGGTATTGAAGGGTTTGATATAGCGCTCGTTGAAGAACTCCAAAATCGTGCCCGCGAAGCTCTTGCTAATATTGCTGAAGTTGCAGAAAATAAACGTCTTGAAATGGGTGTTTCCGATGAACTTACTGCTATTGAAGGTTTGACGGCACCTATGCTTGTGACATTAGGAGAAGCGGGCGTCAAAACGCTTGATGATCTAGGTGACTTGGCAGGTGATGAATTAACAAGCCAGGAAGATGGTATTTTGCGTGATTATGATCTTACGCTTGATCAAGCAAATGAAATTATCATGGCGGCGCGTGCTCATTGGTTCGATGATGAAGATGAAGCGGCTGAGGAAGAAGCATCAGAAGCTGAAGCAGTGCCAGAGGCAGAATAGGAATGATGAGTGGCCAAAAGTATAAGAAATCGAAAATGTTTGGTCACTCAAGAGGTTTTGCCCGCTTCTAAGTTAATACGGTTTGTTGCGGGACCTGACGCAGATATTGTTCCTGATGTAGCAGCAAAGTTACCGGGAAGAGGTTGCTGGATTAAAGCAGACCGCGAAACGATAGAGGCGGCTCTTGAAAAAAAAGTTCTTTTAAGGGCGGGACATCAACTTCTTAAAAACATCAAAAAAGATGTTGAAAATTTAGAAGCTGATGAGAATAAAAATAAACCGGTCGTTAAGGTCAGAAATGATCTAGCCGACCAAATTGAAGAGTTATTACATAAACGTGTATTGGATTATGTAGGGCTTGCAAATAGAGCCGGTCATTTAGTTGCCGGCTTTGAAAAAGTAAGAGCAGCGTTAAAAGGCGGAAAGACAAATACTCTTTTAACTGCCATAGACGCAGCTGATAATGGGCGCAGTAAAATGTGCCAAGGGCTTGATAATTTAAAAGTGATTGATATTTTCACTCGCGAAGAATTAAGCAAAGCCGCCGGGCTTTCAAATGCAGTTCATCTTGCATTATTGCCTGGAGGAATTAGTACAAGTTTACTTCGGGAAATTTCTCGATATGAACGATGTAAAAAATAAGGTTATTAAATAAAGCTATTCTTTTCTTTTTATGATAAAAGGCTTTTTTATGTTAAAAGGTTAGAATGGTTTTTAAGGCGATAAAAGAATGAGTGACGATAAAAACAAAAAAACACCTCTATCAACATCTGGGCGTAAAACGCTTCAGATGAAACCATCTGGCGCATTAGGTGCCGGCGGTGGTGCTAGTGGTGTGGTGGTTCAGCGCAAAAAGAAACTAATCATGCCTGGACAGGCGGCCACTCCTGAAGCGGCCGCAGCGAAACCAAAGTCGATAATCAAAACGCCTTTTGATGCTGGAAAAAAAGCGGCAGAGCCGACAAAGCCAGTTGAAGAAACTCCGGCTGGCGGACTTTCTGAAAGTGAACGCGAGAAACGTGCTAAAGTTTTAGAGCAAGCACAAAAAGATGCCGATGCTAAGGCCAAAAAAACTGCAGAAGAAGCAAAACGAAAAGCCGTTGAAGATGCCGCAAAAGCAGAACGCTTAGCAAAAGAAGCTGCGGAAACAAAGAGCAAAACTAAGGCGGAGCCGCTAAAGACTGAGAAGCTTGAAGTAGACGAGAAGAAACGTCTTGCTGATCTTGAAATGAAAAAGAAAAGAGAAGCGGAGGCGGCAAAAATTGCTGAAGCAGAGGCAGCAGCAGCTAAGTTGGCGGCAGGCACACCGACTAAAGCAAAAGAGGCGTCAAAACCAGCGGCTAAGGAAGAGCCAAGTCGTCCTGAAGTTAAAAAGTCCCGCATGGATGATAATCGTCGCCGCGGCGGAAAACTAACGGTAACGCAAGCGCTTTCTGGAAATTTAGAGCGCCAACGAAGCTTGGCTTCTTTGAAACGTAAACGTGCGAAAGAAAGACGTCAAAGCGGTCTCGTTGAGCCGGCGAAAAAAGTTTATCGTGAGGTTATTGTGCCTGATAGTATTACGGTTGCGGAACTTGCTAACCGTATGACGGAAAAAACCAATGATGTGATCCGTGCCTTAATGAAAATGGGCGTGATGTCTGCGGCAGGTGATCAGGTTGATCAAGATGTTGCAGAGCTCATTGTTGAAGAGTTTGGCCATAAATTAAAACGCATTAGCGCGTCAGATGTTGAAATTGATCTAGAAGGTCCAGAAGATGCGGATGCAGAATTAGTATCTCGTGCGCCAGTAGTGACGGTTATGGGTCATGTTGACCACGGTAAAACATCAATACTGGATGCTCTGCGTAAAACCAGTGTTACAGATGGTGAAGCTGGTGGAATTACCCAACATATTGGTGCTTATCAAATTAAACTAGCTAGCGGTGATAAAATCACATTCTTAGATACACCAGGACATGCTGCCTTCACGGCCATGCGGGCTCGTGGCGCGAGTGTGACTGATATTGTTGTGCTTGTGGTTGCTGCTGATGACGGCATTATGCCCCAAACAATTGAAGCCATTTCGCATGCAAAATCAGCGGAAGTTCCTATCGTGGTAGCCATTAATAAAATGGATGCGCCAGGCGCAAATGCAATGAAGGTGCGTCAAGATTTACTGCAACATGAAGTTTTTGTTGAAAGTATGGGCGGTGAAATTCTTGATATTGAGGTTTCAGCCAAAGAAGGCACAGGTTTAGATAAACTTGAAGAAGCCATTTTGCTTCAAGCTGAACTTAATGACCTTAAAGCCAATCCGAATAGAACGGCGAGTGGCGCAGTTGTGGAAGCCAAGCTTGATAAAGGTCGTGGTGCAGTCACAACTGTTATTGTTCAGCGCGGAACTTTGACAGTTGGTGACGTTGTTGTTGCCGGAACGTCTTGGGGCCGAGTGCGCGCCTTAGTCGATGACCGCGGATCGCAATTGAAAGAGGCTGGTCCTTCAACACCCGTTGAATTACTGGGACTTGATAATGCGCCAGGTGCTGGCGATGATTTCGTTGTGGTTGATGACGAAGGTAAAGCCCGTAGTGTTGTAGATTTTAGACTTAAGAAAATTAAAGATGATAAAAACAAGACGCCTCAAGCAAGTCTTGAAAATATGTTTGATAAGCTTAAGGAAGCTGAAATTTCTACTGTTCCTATTCTTCTTAAAGGAGATGTGCAAGGTTCGGTCGGTGCGATTATTTCGGCACTAGAACAGCTCAATACGGACGAAGTGAAATGTAAAATCGTTCATAGTGGAGTGGGTGGTATTAATCAAACTGACGTTGGTTTAGCGATGGCAACAGGCGCACCCGTTATTGGGTTTAACGTTCGCGCGAGCCGCGCGGCCGCTGAGCAAGCGCATCAAGAAGGTGTTGAAATTCGTTATTATTCGATCATCTATGATTTGATTGATGATATTAAAGCCGTGATGTCAGGGCTTCTTGCACCAGATGTTAAAGAAACAATTATCGGTACAGCTGAGGTTCTTGATATCTTTAATGCGGGTAAAGGGAAAGCCGCAGGTTGCTTGATTACAAGTGGTGTTGTTCGTCAAGGCGCGAAAGCGCGTCTTCTTCGCGATGATATTGTCGTCTATGAAGGTGACCTTGGTTCACTTCGTCGTTTCAAAGATGCCGTTAAAGAAGTTGAAAGTGGTGTAGAATGCGGAATGAATTTCGCAAGCTATAACGATATGAAACAAGGCGATGTTATTGAATGTTACACCGTAGAGGAAATCGAACGCAGCCTATAAGAAACTATTTTAGGAATAATCGGCTTCCCTTTAAAAATTTTAGGGAAGCCGTTTGCTTTTAAGGAATAAGAAAATGTCCAAATCTCGTTTTAATAATAGCAAAGGCCCAAGTACACGTGTTTTGCGGGTTGGCGAAAATATTCGCCATGCACTTTCAGAGATATTATCACGCGGCGAAATTCGTGATGAAGCGTTAAATGATGTTTCTATCACAGTGACAGAAGTTCGATGTAGTCCTGACTTACGAAATGCGACAATCTTTGTGATGCCTTTAGGCGGCCTTAATGAAAAAGAAGTTGTTGAAGCGTTAAATGCGAATAATAAATATATAAGAGGCCAATTATCAAAAATGGTTCGTATGAAATATTTGCCAAATTTAAAATTTACGTCTGATTTTAGTTTCGGTGAAGCTGATCACATCGAGTCACTTTTAAAAAGTGACCATGTCGCACAAGATCTCATTAAAGACGATGCTGAATAGACCATAGATGGCAAGAAAACGTAAAGGTAATAAAGTCGATGGCTGGTTGGTAATTGATAAACCCTATAATATGGGTTCGACCAAAGTTGTCGGGAAATGCCGTTTTCTTACCAAAGCTCAAAAAGTTGGTCATGCCGGAACGTTAGACCCTCTTGCAACAGGCATTTTGCCAATTGCTTTTGGCGAAGCAACTAAGACGATCCCTTTTATGATGGATGCGAAAAAAACCTATCGTTTTACAGTCACTTGGGGCGAAGAACGCACCACGGACGATATAGAAGGTGATGTGATCGAAACGAGCGGGATTAGGCCTACCCAAGATCAAATTTTAAAGGCATTGCCGGACTTTATTGGTGTTATTAAGCAGCGTCCGCCTATCTTTAGTGCGATCAAGATAGATGGAAAGCGTGCTTATGACCTTGCCAGGGCGGGAGAGGCCTTGGAAATGAAAGAGCGCGAGGTTGAAGTATTCGATTTAAAATTATTAGAATCGGATTTACAAAGCGCAACCTTTGAAATGGAGTGCTCTAAAGGGACCTATGTGCGTTCAATAGGGCGCGATTTGGCAAGGAAATTAGGGACTTTAGGCTATATTTCCATGTTAAGGCGCACCAAAGTTGGCGCATTTGATGAAAGCGATACGATTTCACTGGAAAAGCTTGAAGAATTAGTACATAGTGCGCCGCTTGAAGAGTGGATTCTTAATGTTGTGACCGTGCTAGACGACATCTTGGCATTGGCCGTAACAAAGGATCAGGCAGACTTTCTAAAAAACGGTGGATTTATTCCATCAAGAGAGCTTCCGGCTTCAAACCGAATTGGCGAACTTTATAAAGCCATGCATGATGATAAAATTATTGCCTTGTGTGAACTTGATGAAGAATTTTTAAAACCAGTTCGGGTCTTTAATTTATAATTTATTTAAAGGAGTTACCGATGTCGATTACTGCAGAAAAAAAGCAGGAACTAATTAAACAGTATGCCACAAAAGATGGCGATACAGGTTCCCCAGAAGTTCAAGTTGCCATTCTTACACATAGAATTGCCCATCTTACAGAACATTTTAAAACACATAAAAAAGATAATCACTCACGTCGTGGGTTGCTTATGCTTGTTAACAAGCGCCGTAAGCTTCTTGATTATCTTAACAAAAAAGACGCAGGCCGTTATCAAGCCCTTATTAAGAGTTTAGGTCTTCGCAAGTAAACGTTTAAGTATGACCATAGGGGTCATGCAAAGGCTTTTTGATGTGTGGGTTTCAAGGATGGGCCTTGGCCCACAAATCAAAAAAATATAGCCGAAAGAAAATAGAGAAATATATATGTTTAATAAAAATAAAGTAGAAATCACTTGGGGCGGTCGCCCTCTTAAAATCGAAACAGGACAAATTGCTCGTCAAGCCGGTGGTGCCGTAATGGTAACGTATGGCGAGACATCAGTGTTCACCGCTGTAACAGCAGCGAAAAAAGCGAAAGCTGGAATTGATTTCTTCCCACTCACAGTTAATTATCAAGAAAAAGCGTATGCCGCCGGTAAAATACCAGGCGGTTTTTTTAAGCGTGAAGCACGTCCAAGCGAATCAGAAATATTAGTATGTCGTTTGATTGACCGTCCGATCCGCCCGCTTTTCGTATCAAGTTTCAAAAATGAAACACAAGTATCATGTACAGTAATGAGCCATGACCTTGAAAATCAAGCTGACATCCCTTCAATTATCGGCACAAGTGCTGCACTAACGCTTTCTGGACTTCCTTTTATGGGGCCGGTTGCTGGTGCCCGTGTTGGTTATATCGATGGTGAATACGTATTAAACCCTACAGAAGAAGAGTTGGAAAATTCCGACCTTGATCTAGTTGTTGCAGGAACGCGTGATGCGGTTCTTATGGTTGAATCAGAAGCAAATGAGCTAAGCGAAGAAATTATGCTCGGTGCGGTTATGTTTGGCCACGAGCAAATGCAAGTGGTTATTGATGCTATTATAGAGCTTGCAGAAGTTGCTGCGAAAGACCCAATTGAACTTCCAGAAGAAGAAGATCATAGCGCCCTTATTGCTGATATTGCTAAAATGGCTGAAGCTGGTCTTCGTGATGCTTATGGTGAAACGGACAAGCAAACACGTGTTGGCAAAATTAATGACGTTAAAGATGCCGTGAAAGAGAAGTTTGTATCTGAAGATGATGATGATGCACATAGCATTCTTGTTGGCGGGATCTTAAAAAATCTTGAAAAAGATATTGTTCGAGGTGATATCATTAAAACGGGTAAGCGTATTGATGGCCGTGATCTTGACACAGTGCGTAAAGTCGTTGGTGAAGTGAACATTCTTCCTCGTGCACATGGTTCTGCACTCTTCACACGCGGTGAAACACAATCAATTTGTGTCTCAACACTTGGAACAGCGGATGATGAACAATTCATTGATGCGCTAACGGGTACTTATAAGGAAAACTTCATGCTTCATTATAACTTCCCTCCTTATTCAGTAGGTGAAGTTGGACGTGCAGGATTTACAAGTCGCCGCGAAGTGGGGCATGGTAAACTGGCATGGCGTGCGATGAAAGCGGTGCTTCCAAGTAAGGAAGATTTCCCATATACAATCCGGATTGTTTCTGAAATTACGGAATCAAATGGTTCTTCTTCTATGGCGACGGTTTGTGGTTCCTCCCTATCCTTAATGGATGCGGGTGTTCCGATTAAACGCCCTGTTTCCGGTATTGCCATGGGTCTTATTAAAGAAGGCGATGATTATGCCGTTCTTTCCGATATTCTTGGTGATGAAGACCATCTTGGTGATATGGACTTTAAGGTTGCTGGTACAGTAGAAGGTATCACATCACTTCAAATGGATATCAAAATTACTGGTATTACGAAAGACATCATGGAAGCAGCACTTGAGCAAGCCAAAGGTGGTCGTGCTACAATTCTTGCAGCCATGAATGATGCCATTGATGGCGTTCGTGAAGAAATGAGTGAACATGCTCCTCGTATTGAGACTATTCAAGTTAAGAAAGATAAAATTCGTGAAATCATCGGTACTGGTGGTAAAGTTATTCGTGAAATCTGCGAAGTAACTGGTGCTAAAGTTGATATTGATGATGATGGCGTTGTTAATGTTTCTTCCTCTGATGCTGCCGCTATTCGTGCGGCTATGGATTGGATCAATGGTATTGTTGCTGAACCAGAAGTTGGCGTTACTTATGAAGGTAAGGTTGTAAAAACAGTTGACTTTGGTGCATTCGTAAACTTCCTAGGTAGTCGTGATGGCCTTGTTCACATTAGTGAAATGGCCAATGAGCGCGTTAAACAAGTTACCGACGTTGTAAAAGAAGGTGATGTTGTTAAAGTAAAAGTTCTTGGCATTGATGATCGTGGTAAAGTACGCTTAAGTATGAAAGCTGTAATGAACGACGAAGCCAAAGACGAAGGCGATGAAGAAAACGCCGACGCGTAAAATAGTACTAGATTGCCGGGTGATGGGGTTCGTCCGGCAACCGTAAATATGGATACGGTGAAGGGATAATATGAAAGCGATAAACTCATTAAATATATCAGGCAGCGAAGTTCTTCCGCTCGTTGAGGGTGGTAAAGGGATTTCAGCAACCAATGGCGCCAGTGCGGGTGCGTGGGCTGCCGCGGGCGGCGTTGGAACCGTTTCCTGCGTTAATGCGGATAATTTTGATGAGAACGGGAATGTTATTCCTCAAGTCTATCATGGAAAAACCCGCACAGAGCGTCATGCTGAACTGATCCAATACGGTATTGATGGCGGTGTACGCCAAGTTAAAGATGCGCATGATATTGCCGGCGGGAATGGTCGTATTCACATTAATGTCTTATGGGAAATGGGCGGTGCTGAACCTGTCCTTGAAGGCGTATTAGACGGCGCAAAAGGGCTGGTTCATGGTATCACATGTGGTGCAGGAATGCCTTATAAGCTCGCGGAAATAGCGGCAAATCATAAAGTATTTTTTCATCCTATTATTTCTTCTGCCCGTGCTTTCGGCATTTTATGGAAACGCGCTTATAAAAATTATGGCGAATGGCTTGGTGGTGTTGTTTATGAAGACCCGTGGTTAGCGGGTGGGCATAACGGTCTTTCAAATGCAGAAGATCCGCTTGAGCCGCAAGACCCTTATCCGCGTGTCGTCGCATTGCGTAAAATGATGAATAAATTTGGACTTGAGCATGTGCCAATTTTAATGGCTGGTGGTGTTTGGTACCTGCGGGACTGGGAACATTGGTTCGATAACCCTGATATTGGCTTGATCGCATTTCAATACGGAACGCGTCCGCTTCTAACAAAAGAAAGCCCCATTCCACAAGGCTGGAAAGACAAGCTTACAACCTTAACTGAAGGGGATGTTTTACTTCATCGTTTTAGCCCGACAGGATTTTATTCTTCTGCGGTGCGTAATAATCTTCTTAATCAATTAGAAGGTCGTTCCGAAAGACAAGTTGAATTTCGCCGTAAAGCGGGTGTTGATGAAGCCTTTAATACTGAAGTGCTTGTGGGTAAGAAAAAATATTTTGTCCAAGAAGACGATAAGCCAAAGGTATTGGCTTGGGTTGATCAAGGTTTTGATACATCAATGCGTACGCCGGATGATACACTAATTTTGGTTGGTGCGGATGAAGCCGCTGAAATCAGACAGGATCAAAAGGATTGCATGGGTTGCTTGAGCCAATGTAAATTTTCAAACTGGTCGCAAAACCCGGACACCAATTACTCAACGGGTCGTGGCGCTGATCCAAGAAGTTTCTGTATTCAAAAGTCATTAATGAATATTGCCCATGGCGGTTCATTAGATGATAACTTAATGTTTGCTGGTCATGCAGCCTTTAACTTTGGTACAGACCCTTTTTATAGCAACGGCTTTGTGCCTACGGTAAAAGAGCTTATTGAACGCATCGTGACAGGCGATTAATTATTCACCAACTTGATTAACTAAAAATTACAGTGTAATATTGTAATGTTTTTAAGAAGCATTATGAGTAAAAAGATGAACAGACCCTATTCAAAAGCCCTAAAATGTTTACAAGATGTTGGCCTTAGACCGACACGTCAAAGACTTGCACTTGCAAAAATTTTATTTGATGGTGATGACCGCCATGTCACAGCTGAAGTGCTTCATAATGAAGTAAACGGGACTGGCGCCAAAGTTTCACTCGCAACAATTTATAATACGCTGCATCAATTTACGGAAGCAGGCCTTTTGAAAGAAGTGATTGTGGATAGTAACCGCACTTATTTTGACACCAATATATCTGATCATCATCATATCTTCTTTAAGGAAGATGAAATCCTCGCTGATTTAACATCAGAAGATTTGGTTATATCATCGTTACCAGAAGTACCAGAAGGTAAAAAAATTAGCGCTGTTAATGTGGTCATCCACATGGAAAATAGTTAAATCTAATCAAATACTTCTTGGTTTAGAGCGCCCCAAATATTTTCCACGCTAATCCAGCCGGTGAAACCGCCAACTTCCATTTCACACCAATTGTCTGCACATTGGTTGATTGTTCCTAGAACATCCTGTTCTGCAGAGACTGTGATCTGACGCCTGTTTTCGGGTGACTTATAAAGATTTTGTGTGCCATTAATGATAACGCCGTACCGTTTTAAGGATAGTAAAGACCTCAAGATCCAGCCGGTCGAACCATCAATATCTTCTATTTTTCGCCAATTTCCGTATTCTGCAATGACTTTTAAAGGATAGTCTTCCTTTAAGTAAATCCAATCGATTGGGTATTCGATTCCGGGGCCAGTACGCATATTGGTTTTATCATTAACCAATGACATAAATCTTGGAAGGGGATAGCCGGAAGCACCCATTGTGGTTGTTTCATTATCTTGCCCAATGGCATTGAATGAAAAAATAAATGTAAGACAAAAAATGAATATAATTTTTGGCACAGTGTTAAACTTTATGTTGAAGCTAGAGTAGGTCAATTTATGTATTTTTCTGAAGCATTCGTCAAGATTGCTTTTCATTTGTCAGAAAGCAATGAGCAAAATATACTGATAAAAATTTCAACTGAAAGAAAAAAATGAAACCTCTCGTAATTGTTACCCGTAAATTACCGCTAGCCGTTGAAAAAAGAATGCAGGAATTGTTCAATGTGAAACTTAATGATGATGATCACCCCTTCACAAAAGATGAATTATTATGTGCTGTTCAGGAGGCGACAGTATTGGTTGCGACAGTAACCGATAAAATAGAAGCAGAGATAATAAATGCCGCAGGCACGAATTTTAAAATGATAGCTAACTTTGGTGTTGGTATTAATCACGTTGATTTGGCCTCGGCTCGGGCCCGCATGATTACGGTCACAAATACACCAGGCGTGTTAACAGAAGATACGGCAGAAATGGCATTTTCATTAATGCTTGGTATCATACGCCGCGTTAATGAAGGCGAAAGAATGCTACGTGCAGGGAAATGGCAAGGGTGGGCCCCGACAGATATGCACGGAACGAGACTATTTGGTAAAAAAATTGGTATCATCGGTATGGGGCGGATCGGTCAGGCATTAGCAAAGCGCGCCAAAGCATTTGGAATGGGCATTCATTATCATAACCGAAATCCGATCCATCAGGATTTAGAAGCTGAATTCGGCGCAACCTATTGGCAAAGCTTAGACCAGATGATTACTCAAATGGATGTTATCTCTTTAAACTGCCCCTATACCGATGAAACACATCATTTAATGAATAACCATCGTTTGGGATTGATGCAGAAGCATGCATATTTAATCAATACGGCCCGCGGTGAAGTCATTGATGAAAAGATCCTAATTGAGAAATTATCATCGGGTGAAATCAGAGGTGCCGGACTAGATGTTTATGAAAATGAACCGCAAGTAAAAAAAGACTTTCTAACTCTTGAGAATGTTGTGCTTGCACCACATATGGGATCAGCGACGACAGAGGCACGCCAAGCAATGGGTGATAAAGTCATTATTAATGTGAAAACTTTTCTGGATGGACACAGCCCGAGAGATCGCGTTATTTCTTAGTGGCAATATTTACAGCCAGGATCTTTTGGAAGTTTGATTGTACGACTTGCAGCGCTAAGGCTATCATATATGACAAGCTTCCCCGCCAAACTATCACCAATATTGAGAAGTTCTTTCAAAACTTCTACCGCTTGCATTGTACCAACAACACCTGCAACGGCACCTAGAATGCCGGCCTCGGCGCAGCTTAAAATGCCCTTAGGGTGATCTGGCACAAGACATCGATAGCATGGTTGGGTATCTTCGTATCCCTTAAAAGTTGAAAGCTGGCCATCAAATTGACTAAGAGCGCCCGATATAAGCGGCTTTCTTTGCGCTATGCATATATCATTCACCAAGAAGCGTGTGGTGAAATTATCACAGCCATCTGCAACGACATCATATTCGGATATAATTTTCTCTGCATTATCATCTGTAAGGCGCTCATGATATGTAACCACATTAATATCTGGATTAATGTTTTTAATCATCTCTTTTGCGCTAGTAACTTTATCTTGTCCAATGGCGGATGTCATATGGACGATCTGACGTTGAAGGTTACTTAAATCAACGCTATCGTGATCAATGATCCCAATAGTGCCAACACCTGCGGCAGCAAGATACATAAGAAGTGGACTACCTAATCCACCAGCGCCAATAACCAGCACTTTTGATTTCAGCAATTTTTGCTGACCCGGACCACCAATTTCTTTGAGGATGAGGTGGCGGGCATATCGTTCGATTTGATCGTCAGTCAGTGTCATTGCCGTCTGCTTCTTCTATCACTTCAAATTCGATATCATCCATATTAAGCTCTGTCTCAGGCGGGGTAACTATATAATCCGCACCTGGAATAATTTTTAAATCGTCGGGACCTTTGATTTCTTTTTCGTTGCAAAACACACTAAATTCTTGATAACCAACTGAGCGCGCTTCTGCAATGATCCGCTCAATTGTAAGCTCTTCAGCCGGAATTGTGCTCGTTGTTCCTTCAATTATTATGTTTACGGTATCTGTCATGACTTAACCCCTGTTGAGCCAAAACCACCAGCACCCCTTTCTGTTTCATCAAGGTTATCTTGCTTATTCCATGAAATTTGGGTTACGGGTGCAATAACCATTTGGGCAATACGCATTCCACGGGTAATGAAAAAATCGTCATCACCAAGGTTGACAAGAATGACTTTAACTTCGCCGCGATAATCCGCATCAATGGTCCCTGGTGTGTTTAAGACGGTTACACCATTTTTCCAAGCGAGGCCAGAGCGAGGGCGAACTTGCGCTTCAAAACCATCAGCAAGCGCCATGGCAAAACCCGTAGGAACTAAAAGTCTTTTTCCGGGCGCTAACGTGAGTTCTTCACCTTCTGAAACGGCGGCCATTAAATCCATGCCAGCACTGTTACTGGTTTCATATTCTGGTAATTTTAGTCCTTCGCCATGAGGTAATATTTGTATAGCGACTGTCGTCATGTTTATTCCTTAAAAAATTCTTTTATACTATGAGCTAATTTCTCAGCGACGGATTTTTTATCCATAGTCGGCCAATTTTCAAGGCCTTCATTCGTTATGAAATGTATCTGATTTTGATCACCCCCCATAACAGTGCCTGAAACATCATTGGCCAAAATCCAATCACAACCCTTTTTATTTAATTTCGATTTAGCGTTATCTAAAACGTTCTCAGTTTCAGCGGCAAAACCGATCACAAGCTTAGGCCGATTTTCGTGATGTGAAATTGTTTTTAAAATATCGGGGTTTTCCGCGAATTCAATTATTGGAAGATCGTTACCCTGTTTCTTAATTTTCTGATCATTAGCATTTTTAACATGCCAGTCAGCAACGGCGGCAACACATATCAAAGCATCAGCGGGCAGGGTATTTTCCGTCGCAGCCATCATGTCCCGTGCGGATTTGACATCGATAATATTCACCCCTCTGGGTTTTTCAATGTTTGTTGGCCCTGAAATTAAGGTGACGTCTGCCCCTTCGTGCGCTAACGCTGTCGCAATTGCATAACCCTGTTTTCCGGAAGATCTATTGGCAATATAACGAACAGGGTCAATTTCTTCATAAGTCGGACCTGCGGTTATGGTAATTTTTTTACCTTGAAGCGGCCCATCAATTTTATTTAAAAAAAAAGCCTCAACTTCGGCGACAATGTCATCCACTTCCGCAAGGCGTCCCGTTCCAACTTCACCGCAAGCGAGATCGCCATCAGCAGGGTTGATCACCGAAATGCCGCGTTCCTTAAGGGTGTTCAGATTATGTTGCGTTGCCGGGTTCGCCCACATTTGACTATTCATGGTGGGCGCAATTATTATCGGCTTATTAGCCGCAAGCAGGGTTGTCGTCGCAAGGTTATCTGCGATCCCGCAGGCCATTTTAGCCATAAGGTCTGCGGTGGCGGGTGCGACAAGGATTAAATCATTTTCACGGGATAACCTGATATGGCCCATCTCTGCTTCATCAGTTAAGGAAAAAGGGTCTTGATAGACTTTATCCTCGATTAAACTGCTAACGGATAAAGGGGTGACAAACTGTAATCCGCCTTTAGTCAATATCGCTTGAATGATAACGCCCCGTTCGCGAAGGCGACGAATAAGATCGAGACATTTATAGGCAGCAATACCGCCGCCAATGATAAGCAATAATTTTTTATCTTGCAATATATCTGTCACTGGATGTCCTTTCTATTGAATTACCCTTAAGAGATAAGCATTGATGATTAATTTATCAACAGCATATAAAGAGAATAACCAATTGCACTGCCCAATAAACCGCCAACTATTCCATACATAAATAACTTCAATGAGCTGCGGCGCCTTGCGCTTTTGCTTTGCATTTCCCGCATTTGATGGATGACTTGTTCTACATCTTCGATGATTTGCGGTAATCTGGCTAACGTTTCAAAAGTCGTTTTGGCGCCTTCTTTGAGTATTGCAATAGGGCTAAGGTTCTCACTAACCCACTTTTCAATAACGGGGCGTGAGGCTTCCCACATATTAATGTCAGGATTTAAATTTAGGGCAACGCCTTCTGCGGTAACCATTGTTTTTTGTAATAAGATAAGTTGTGGTTGCGTATGCATATTAAAAGTCGCGGTCGTTTCAAACAGTTGCCCAAGAAGGCGGCCCGCTGATATTTCGCGTAAAGGTTTACCGACAACGGGTTCTCCAATTGCACGGATGGCTTGCTTAAATTTTGTATAATCCTGATCGGCGGGTACATACCCCAAATCGAAATGCGCTTTTGCAATGCGGTCGTAATCTTGGTGGGCAAATCCATAAAGAATATCGGCCAAACCTTTTCTGGTTTTGAGATCAATGCGCCCCATAATGCCAAAGTCAATGGCCGTCACTTTATTGCCCTTGCAGGCAAATAAATTCCCTTGGTGCAAATCAGCGTGGAAAAACCCATCGTTTAAGGCTTGACCAAGAAACCCTTGAACCAAATTTTCAGCCAATTTGTTCGGATCAAGGCCTGCTTTTTTAATTTCATCTAACTTTTTAAAGGAAATACCGTCAACCCAATTTGTTGTGAGCACCTGACGACTGGTTCTGTCCCAATCGACGGACGGTACATCATAATATGGATTATCTTTTGTGTTGTGTTTTAATTCTGCGGCTGCGGCAGCTTCAATCCTCAGATCCATTTCAAGCGCGATGACTTCAGCAATTGTATCGACAACTTTTGTTGGTCTTAAACGCCGTGCTTCGCTAGAGAAAAATTCGAAAATTCCTGCGAGCCAACGAAATGCTTCAAGATCACGGCCGAACGCTTTAGCAATTCCGGGCCTTAAGACTTTGACGGCGACTTTATTACCTTCAGGTGTTTTTGCCATATGTACTTGGGCAATTGAAGCGGCAGCAATAGGTGTTTTCTCAAATTCGTCAAAAAGCTCTTCTATTGATGCCCCAAGGTCATCCTCAATAATATCTCGGGCCTGACTTTCTGGAAAAGGCGGTACATTATCCTGTAACTTTAATAAATCGAGGGCGACCTCTGGACCGATGATGTCGGGCCTCGTTGCAAGGGCCTGTCCAATTTTAATGAAACTTGGCCCTAAATCCTGAAGCGCGATAACAAGACGTGTTTCCGGTTTTCCATTTACATCATGTTTTCTATTAAATTTACTTAGTTGCGATAATGCCTTGGGACGATCACCAAAAAGTTCAAGCATATCTATCAAAGCATCATGCTTTGATAGCGTATAGCCTACTTTAATAATGCGACTGATGTGGCGAGCCCATTTAAACATGAAATTAAATTTTCCATCCAGAATGAATTGCAACGATACCGCCAGATAAATTACGATATGTTGTTCTTTTAAACCCTGCTTTATCGATCATAGACTTAAATTTTTCTTGGGTCGGAAATTTGCGAATACTTTCAACTAAATATTGGTAGCTATCTTTATCCCCTGTGATCATTTCACCGAAATGAGGAATAAAATTGAAAGAATAAACATCGTAAATTTTCTTTAAAAGCGGAAGTTCTACTTTACTGAATTCCAGGCACATGAAACGTCCACCCGGCTTTAACACGCGGTAAGCTTCTTTAAGGGCTTTGTCGATATGTGTAACATTACGAATACCAAATGCAATTGTATAGGCATCAACCGATCTATCGGGAAGGGGAAGCATTTCTGCATTGCCGGTGACCCAGTCTATAGGATCAAAAATTCCTTTATCAAGAGCGCGTGCCTTTCCTGCCTTTAACATATTATGATTAATGTCGCAGATGGTCACTTTGGCCGCAGGTCCGTTTTCTGATGTTCTTTTCTCGGCAGCGTTTAAGAGCCGAAATGCAATATCGCCAGTGCCGCCTGCTACATCAAGAAGATGCATTCCCGGTGAAGGTCTTAAGTCTCGGATGAAATCATTTTTCCAAGCACGATGAAGGCCGCCACTCATGACATCATTCATAATGTCATATTTTTCGGCAACACTATCAAAAACGCCGCGGACCATTGACTGCTTTTCATCCTCTTTAATGGTTGAAAAGCCAAAATGGGTCGTGTCGTCTTTTTCTAATTTTTCTTCATTTGTCATATTGCGGAACATAGCGCAGTGTTGCATGCTGTGCCAGTAGAAAACATCAAGAAATCGAAGAGTTTAACCGCAAATGCCTGAATTACCTGAAGTTGAAACCACAAAACGCGGACTTGCCCCCGTTTTAGAGGGAAAAAGAATCATTAAAGTGCACCAGAGGCGGGATAATATCCGCATCCCTATTCCCACTGACTTTGTGAAAAGAATAGAAGGCCAAAAGCTTAAAACAATTGTTAGGCGTGCGAAATACCTGCAGATGTTTTTAGAGAGCGGCGATGTCATTATTTGTCATTTAGGCATGTCAGGTAAGTTCGTTATTAAAGCAAAAGATAAAACACCCTTTGCAAAGCATGATCATGTTATTTTTGAAACGGATCAGGGGATGTTGGCAATTTATAATGACCCGCGCCGCTTTGGGATAATGACAATATGCAGTGAGGATGAACTTGAAGGCCATAAATTATTCAAAGAAATGGCCGCTGAGCCACTGGGCAATGAGTTTAATGGTGAATATCTTTATGAAAAAATTTATAAAAGCAATTCTACGATTAAAGCGCTCCTGCTTAATCAAAAGGTGGTGTTAGGACTTGGCAATATTTATGTTTGTGAAGCGCTTAATAAGGCAAAAATATCGCCGTACCGTAAAGGGACAGAAATTTCAAAAGAAGATACCGAAAGATTGGTGCCGTTAATTCGCGATATTTTAAGCCGTGCTATTGAAGCAGGGGGATCAACTTTAAAAGATTTTGCAGGCGCTGATGGCGACTTAGGATATTTTCAACATCAATTTATTGCTTATGGCTGCGAAAATGAAGGATGTCATAACAGAGGGTGTAAAGGTACGATCGAACGGATTAATCAGGGGGGACGTTCCACATTCTATTGCCCTCAGTGCCAGAAATAAGTAAGCTAATATAATGATGAAAAAAATAATAGTTTTTATAGTGATCGTTTTTACATCGTCTGCTTTTTCGCAGGAAGGTGCACTTCTTGACGATCTGGACTTACCACTTATGGAAGGCCTTGTTGAAAATAGAGAAGCCGCACTTCTTTTTGATAGCCCTGATGGACGCATTATTAATGCAGAAGCTTCAGGCGCCCTAAAGGCAAATGAAGTGAATAATTTTTACCGTATGGTTCTACCTTCTTTGGGGTGGAAAATGAATAACAACAAATCTAATTGTGAGGATGGCGTGCAATATTGCTTATTTGCTAATCGGGAAAAAGAAAGCCTAACGCTGAACGTCATAGAAAATACATCTGGTTTAAAGGTCCTCTTTGCCCTCTCACCTAATTAAATTAAGGATATAAATATGACTTATAGCTCGCTCATTGTTGAGCGTTTAAAAAATGTGGTCCTTATTACATTAAATCGTCCTGACGCTTTAAATGCGTTAAATAATCAAATGATGGACGAGCTTTCGATTGTGTTGAATGATTGTGAAACCGATGATGACGTTCGTGTCATTATATTAACGGGTGGAGAAAAGGCATTTGCGGCCGGTGCCGATATAAAAGAAATCGCCGATAAAGAATATTTAGAATTCTATAAAGATGATTTTATCGAAAAAAAATGGGAAGCCGTTAACCGTTGTCGCAAGCCTGTGATTGCTGCAGTTGGAGGATATGCTCTTGGCGGTGGTTGTGAGCTGGCGATGATGTGTGATTTTATCATCGCGGCCGATAATGCAAAGTTCGGTCAGCCTGAAATAAATATTGGGGTTATTCCTGGTGCAGGCGGCACACAAAGACTGACACGACTCATTGGAAAATCCAAAGCGATGGATATGATCTTAACGGGCCGAATGATGGATGCTGAGGAAGCCGAAAGAAGCGGGCTGGTTAGTCGGGTGGTGCCAATAGAAACGCTAAAAGACGAAGCCATCAAAGTTGCAGAAAAAATTGCGACCATGTCTTTACCAACAACGATGCTTGCAAAAGAATGCGTTAACGAAGCTTACGAAAGCGCATTGGATGCAGGCGTGCGATTCGAGAGGCGAATTTTCCAATCTTTATTTGGAACTCAGGACCAAAAAGAAGGAATGTCAGCCTTTATTGAGAAGCGATCGGCGGACTTTAAGCATAAATAACCTCATAAAGTTGAAAAAAGTGAGTTAATTCAGTCCTTTTCAAGGGAAATAATGAAAAGCTTGTTGACCAATGGGGGTGTCATGTTTATAAGCCACACATTAAATATGACATTAAGGAATTTGAGGATAGTGATTCTCCTGCGTGACTTTTGAGTTAAGCAGTTTTGAGACAGTCCTCACATAAAGGATAAATTTAACATGGCTAATACATTACAAGCTAAAAAAAGAGTACGTCGTAATGCCAAGCGTGAAGATATTAATAAAGCACGTCGCAGTCGTATTCGTACTTATGTGAAAAAAGTTGAACTCGCCGTTGAAGCGGGTAACGCAGACGAAGCAAAAGTAGCTCTTAAAGAAGCGCAACCAGAATTAATGCGCGGCGTGACTAAAGGTGTTCTTCATAAAAAAACGGCATCACGTAAAGTATCTCGTCTTGCAAAACGCGTTAAGGCACTTGGCTAAAACCTAGAGTGTTTCGAGTCGCTCTAGAGAAAGTGGCGAGTCGCGTTTAAAAAAGGGAAATTTTCCCGAAAATTGTCCAAAAAAAGCTGAACCAAACCGGGTTCGGCTTTTTTTTATCGCTTCTCTTTCAGAGATTCCCGATATGTTCTTTTTAGCTAAAAATTGAAATTTTTTAATTTTCTTACGACCTACTACATCTAGTATGTCACCCTAAAGTCAAGACATATGGTGGTGTTTTATTTTATTTTTTTGCGTAACTCTCTGTTGCAACGAGGGGGTATGATGGGTAGGGTTATAACAATAATTTTATCGACATTTGTGGACGATACACACTGTAAAAAGCCGTTTTGCAGCTAAGGTATTCTATGCCTTAAACAGAACCACAAAATAAGTCGAATTTGAGTAAGAACTGGGATCGAAGGAAATGACAGGACAGTATAAAGGGGATGTGACGCCCGAACAGGTGTGGGATCAACTTGCCAATAATGATAATACAGTATTGGTGGATGTAAGAACTCTTGCAGAATGGAAATGTGTCGGTGAGCCTGATTTATCATCGCTTTCAAAATGTGCCAAGTATATAGAATGGGTAAGTTTTCCAGATGGTGCGCCGAACGTCAATTTTCTGGACCATCTAATGAAAGCGGTTCCAAATAAAGATACGACAATTTATTTTCTCTGTCGCACAGGCGTGCGTTCAGTGGCAGCGGCCATTGCAGCAACAAATGCAGGATATGAAAATAGTTTTAACATTTTACAAGGTTTTGAAGGAGCGCCAGACGAAAAGGGGCATCGTGGGCGTAAAACAGGTTGGCAAGCGCTTGATTTGCCGTGGACACATTAATCAGAACCAGTTTGGTTTAAAGGCCAGTTGGGTATAAGGGTAAGAAAATAATTTATGGCGAGTGAGTTAGGACAGCAAAACGTGAAAGGGACCCCTATGAGCAATACCATTGATATGCAATGGAATTTGGTTCTGGATACGTTGCGCACTGAAATAGATGAAAATACCTATAAAAGCTGGTTTAAGCCGCTCGCTCTGATCAATATTGACGGGGGACGTGCGATTATGGCGGCACCAACCCGTTTCATGCGTAATTGGTTGCTGTCAAACTTCGCTGAAAGGCTTAAAAATGCTTGGCAACGGGTCAACATGGAAGTTACCGATATCGACATTATTGTCCTTTCCGGTTTTCAAGGGACAGATAAAGATATTGAAGATGATGGTATTCAAAAATCTGAAAGCATAACTAAACCTAAAGTAAAATCTAATGCGTCAGTTAAAATGGTAAGCGAGAGCAGTTTTGGAGCGCCACTTGATGCAAGATTTACATTTGATAGTTTTGTTGTTGGCAAATCAAACGAGTTTGCATATGCGGCCGCCCGCAGAGTAGCGGAAAATAAAGATGTTAATTTTAATCCACTTTTCTTACACGGTGGTGTTGGATTAGGTAAAACCCATTTAATGCATTCTATTGCTTGGGCTATGCGTGAAAATTTTCCGAATAAAAAGGTGGTCTATTTATCCGCGGAACAGTTTATGTATCAGTTTATTTCGTCTATCCGTTATAAAGATACAATGAGCTTTAAGGAAAAATTCCGTAATGTTGATCTTTTAATGATTGATGATTTGCAATTTATTGCGAATAAAAATTCAACGCAGGAAGAGTTCTTTCATACGTTTAACGCTCTCATTGATCATAACCGACAAGTGGTTTTATCTGCGGACCGTTCTCCTTCTAACCTTGAGGGAGTTGAAGAAAGAATTCGCTCACGCCTTGGTTGGGGGCTTGTCGCTGATATTCATCCGACAGATTATGAGCTGCGTCTTGGTATTTTACAGCAAAAAGCCAATAATATTCCCGAAGTTGAAATCCAAAGTGAAGTAATCGAATTTTTAGCAAGACGAATAAGCTCAAACGTCAGAGAGTTGGAAGGCGCATTTAATCGAATGGTGGCGCATTCTACTTTAATTGGACGCCCGATCACTCTTGATATGACACAAGAAGTGTTACAAGACTTGCTCAGAGCCAATGACCGACGCGTAACGGTTGATGAAATTCAAAGACAAGTGGCCGATTACTACAACATCAAGCTATCTGATTTATTGTCAGCCCGCAGAGCAAGACAAGTAGCGCGGCCCAGACAATTGGCGATGTATTTAAGTAAACAATTAACATCTATGTCGCTTCCTGCAATAGGAAGAAAATTCGGCGGACGTGATCATACGACAGTAATGCACGCGGTTAAGCGTATTGAAGAATTGCGCCAAACGGACAGTGTTCTTGAAGAAGATATCCTTCATCTTGAGCGTATGTTTAGCACCTGAAAATTGGGGCCAAATAAGGCCTCTTTTAGCTCCATAAGAAATATATTGCGACTCGGCAGAAAACCGTGAAAAAGCCATTGACGTAATGGCTCATTATGGTAGTCTGTTTTTCAACATATATAATAATATGAAAATGGACTTTTATAAAGTTCGGGATCTAATAATCTTGTAAATATGAAGCGTGAAATTATCAAATGAAATTGAATATAGAACGAGGCGCCTTACTTAAATCACTTGGACACATCCAAAGCGTTGTTGAGCGCCGCAATACTATTCCCATCTTGTCGAATGTTTTGCTTGAGGGTGAAGAGGGGCGTTTAAACCTAGCAGCAACCGATCTGGATATTGCCATTGGTGAAGGCGTTGCCGTAGAAACGGAAGAGCCAGGCGGTATAACGGCACCGGCACATACATTATATGACATTGTTCGTAAACTTCCTGAAGGGGCTCAGGTCGAGCTTTATTATGATGTGGATAGCGGACGGTTATCAATAAGCGCGGGAAGATCTAAATTTACTCTATCTTGTTTACCGAGAGAAGATTTTCCTGTGATGTCAGAAGGCGATTTGCCAGTAAGCTTTAATGTGACAGGTGTGAATTTAAAACGTCTTATCGATAAAACACGGTTTGCTGTTTCAACGGAAGAAACACGTTATTACCTAAATGGTATTTATTTGCATGCTGCGAGCGACGATAACGGTGAAGCCGTTCTGCGTGGTGTTGCAACGGATGGCCACAGGTTGGCGAGATTTGATGTTGATCAGCCAGAAGGGGCCGCAGATATGCCAGGGATTATTGTTCCTCGTAAAGCAGTGGGTGAATTAAGAAAATTAATTGATGAGTATGAAGGTGACGTTGAAGTCAGCCTATCAGATACAAAAATCCGTTTTGCGTTTGCCGATATTGTGCTTACTTCAAAATTAATTGATGGCACGTTCCCAGATTACACGCGTGTTATTCCTGAAGGAAATGATAAAAACATGGAAGTAGATAGCAAGGTGCTTGCTGAATCTGTTGATCGTGTTTCTACCATTTCTTCTGATAAAACCCGCTCAGTTAAACTGGCTATGAGTTCAGGGCAATTAAGATTGACTGTGAATAGTCCAGAGCATGGAACAGCGCGGGAAGAATTATCAGTCAGCTATGATTCAGATGAAATGGAAATTGGATTTAATTCCAGATATCTCCTTGATATTTTAGCGCAGATCGAAGGCGATGTTGTACAAGTCGCTTTTGCAGATGCGGCGGCACCGACGATACTCAAAGATTTAACCGATGAAGGGGCACTTTACGTTCTCATGCCTATGAGAGTGTAATAGAGTTCTCGGGTGAGCAATCTGGCACATTCCAACAACCGCGAAAATCTTTCCAGTGCCTTGCCTTTGGGTAAGGCACTGGTTCTTTATGTGGACTGTGTCATGCTTACAAATTTCCGCTCTTATGAAAGTATGTCACTTGAAACGGGTGCAAATTCTGTTGTCCTGACGGGGGCCAACGGGGCAGGGAAAACCAATTTACTTGAGGCGATATCATTTTTGTCACCGGGGCGCGGTTTAAGAAGAGCGAAACTTTCCGATGTTAATAAAATTGGCGCTGAAGCACCTTGGGCTGTTTCTGGTCGTATCTTTACGCCAGATGGGGAGCGCCAACTTGGAAGCGGACTTTTACCGCGTCACGCGCTCAATTCAGAGACATCACCGGATCGCCGCATTGGGCGTTTAGACGGTGAAAACCTTAATAGCCCTGCGGCTTTTGGGGATATTTTACAAGTGGCTTGGCTAACGCCTCAAATGGACCGGTTATTTATTGACGGTGTTTCAGGTAGAAGACGTTTTCTTGATCGACTTGTTGCGGCCTATCATCCATCCCATAGCCGAGAAGTGGGTGCATATGAGCGTGTTATGCGAGAACGTTCAAAATTACTTTCTGAGGGACATGCTGACCCACAATGGGTTTCAAGCCTTGAAAGTCGAATGGCTGAACATGGAGTTGCCGTTGCTGCTGCGCGGCTTGATGCTATTGATAAATTATCGCAAGCTATTTCAGAAAGTCAGTCCGCTTTTCCAAGTGCCTTTCTCTCTTTAGGTGGTGATCTTGAGCAGGGGCTGCTTAATCGCCCGGCATTAGAGGTTGAAACGGAATTCTGTGAAAGGCTGGTTTCCTCCCGGCAGCAAGATGCACGATCCGGCAGAACTTCCATCGGTCCACATAAAACCGATTTACTCGTGCGCCATAAAAATAAAGACATGCCAGCGGAGCTTTGTTCAACGGGGGAACAAAAAGCATTGCTCATCGGGATTACATTAGCAAGCGCCAGATTAAGCGCAACTCAATTTGGTGCGCCGCCGATATTGCTTTTGGATGAAGTTGCAGCGCATCTAGATGAAAAAAGACGTGGATTTTTATTTGAAGAATTAGGGGACATTGGTTCACAAGTGTGGCTAACGGGCACGGATAAATCGTTATTTGAATTAATGGCAAATCGCGCCAGATTTTTTCACTTTAAAGATGGAAAAATAGAAGCGGAATAAGAAGAAGCATGCTATAGTCATGTTTGAAAAATTTTGTATTATAAAGGACGAGGTTTATGTCTGAAGAAACGGAAATGAAAGACGCAACAGAGGGCGCTGAAGATTATGGCGCAGACTCGATTAAAGTCCTAAAAGGACTTGATGCTGTGCGCAAAAGACCGGGAATGTATATTGGCGACACCGATGACGGTACAGGCCTGCATCATATGGTTTTTGAGGTTTCTGATAATGCAATCGACGAAAGTCTTGCGGGGTATTGTGACAAGGTTCTCGTGACGATGAACGCGGATGGTTCTATATCGGTTACCGACAATGGTCGCGGTGTTCCCGTTGATATGCATGAGGAAGAAGGTGTCTCTGCTGCGCAAGTGATTATGACACAGCTACATGCGGGTGGTAAATTTGATTCAAACAGTTATAAAGTTTCCGGCGGTCTTCACGGCGTTGGCGTTTCAGTTGTAAATGCGCTTTCCGATTTCTTGGAGCTGCGTATTTGGCGTAATGATAAAGAACACTTTATGCGTTTTGAACATGGAGAACCATTAGAAGATTTGGTTATTTTAGCCGATACGCCTGGCAAAACGGGAACGCAGGTTACTTTTAAACCGTCTACGGATACATTTACCAATACGGATTTCAGTTATAAAACATTGAAACATCGTTTTCGTGAACTCGCTTTTCTAAATCGCGGTGTACGCATTATCGTGCAAGACCACCGTACTAGCGATCATGAAGAAGTAGAGCTTTATTATGAAGGCGGTATTCA
>NZ_CBFIEP010000065.1:0-7427 GCF_965661635.1 Pseudemcibacter sp.
AAGAACCGCACCACCTGGCAATGGTACTAATGAATAATTGATCACTTTTTCATTGGTTAGTTTAAATTGTCCTGATGATGCTTCTTTTTTTACCTCTCCCCCAACGATCATGGTTTTGAGACCTTCCATGCCGTCAAAATCATGCATGATTTTACCGCACCGATCTAATACATCGTAGGCATGCGGATCCGCTTTTAAGAATTCATTTGATACTTCCCAAATGTTAGTAAAACCACCATTAAAAAGCTTCAATCGTCCATCAAAGCCAAACACTGCAATACCTTCATTGAGATTATCAAGTGTCTCGCGCTGCACTGCAATAAGTGTGTTATATGAGCTTTCGAGCGCAAAATAATCCGTCACATCTTCATAGAACACCAGCATTCCACCCATTGGATGGTGCTGCATCACTACCCTTAAAGTTTTACCGTCAGGTAAATGCATCATACTTTCAACCGGATCAATGACCTCTTTATAGGCTTCTAATTGACGCTGCTTCCATTCTGGAAAATTGGCTTGTTCAGGTAACTTTCTGGCTTCTCTTAAGGCTTCTAGAATTTCACTATAACTTGGGTGACTAAACAGTATGCTTTCTGGAAGCCCCCATAAACGAAGATATGCTTTATTATAATATTCTAATCTCATCTCACTATCAAAAATAGCAACCGCCGTTGAAAATTTATCAAGTGTTTCAGCATAAGATTCTGTATGATCGGCTAAGTTCCCTCTTGCCTCTTCTAGTTCCGTGATATCTTGAGCATATCCTAATATTGCTTCTTTATTTTCATCGACTTCATAAGGAATATTATTAAAGTCCATTGATTTGCGTTCACCACCCAAAACAATAAAATGACTTTCAGATTGTCCCTCACCAGTTATAGATACAGATTCAGCCATACTCCTCAGGCTTACCCCAAGCGTATTAGTCGTAAGTTCCAAATTTTTATCGATGACATTTTTATATGTTATGCCATCAACCGCATCAACATATGCTTTATTAACCCATTGAAAATTAAGATCTTTGCCTCTAATCCATATGGGAAAGTTTGTCATATTTAGGGCATTTTCTAAAAGCTTTGCTTTATGTGCTGTGTCGCTTGCTTCAGCTTCTTGAAAACGCTGTATTTTTTCAGAAACCGTATTATCTTTAAACCATACAATATAGCACTTTGTATTTAATTGGTGATCAATTACGACATCGCCAATAATTGACAAATGCATGTTAAATTGAGCAAGTTCTATTTGTTGAGAAAAATTTTTGCCTTCATTAAGCAAGCTTTGAATATTTTCGTCAAATTCATTCTGGTCATCTTGCGTAAATCTGGTTTTCAAATCATCCATATCATCGGGCATGGTTTCATCTTCAAACCGAATATTTATGGCTGACTTTAAAATAAGTTCTTTATTATCATTCCATAAATAAAAACTTTCTTCACGTGCCAAAATAGCACTTTTAAGAAAGCTTTCATTTTTAGACGCTTGTAAAAATAGTTTTTCGCTTTTTTGACGTTTAAGGAGAAGCCAAATTATCAAGAATATTGTCAGTATGAAAAAGACCGATAATCCGATCATAAACTGACCATCATCTGCTAGCTGATTATTATTAACCTCAGAAATTTGCGCAAAAGAATGTTCGACCATTAGTAACGAAAAACCAATAACCGATACCCCATTAATTAATAATGACTTAAAGCTAATTTTCCTATCCCCTTCACGGATAAATATCAAGCACTTACCTATTACAAAGATAACGACTTTATCCGTAAAAGAAAAGCCCGTTCATGGCATTTTACCAATGAACGGGCTTTAAAATTTTACTTCAAATAAATTTAGTAGCGGTAATGATCAGGCTTAAATGGACCATCAACTGAAACATCAATATATTTTGCCTGTTCTTCGTTCAGCTTTGTAAGCTGAACACCAAGTTTATCAAGATGAAGTAACGCCACCTTTTCATCCAAATGTTTTGGCAGTACATATACTTTATTTTCGTAGCTATCACCATTATTAAATAATTCCATTTGTGCGAGTACTTGGTTTGTGAATGATGCACTCATGACAAAGCTTGGATGCCCCGTTGCACAACCAAGATTAACCAAGCGACCTTTGGCTAATACGATAAGGCGTTTACCATCCGGGAAAATAACTTCGTCAACTTGTGGCTTCACTTCTTCCCATTTATAATTTTCTAGAGCAGCGATCTGAATTTCTGAATCAAAATGTCCGATATTACAAACAATGGCTCGGTCCTTCATTTCTCTCATATGATCTATGGTTATCACATCAAAATTACCCGTTGTTGTAACAAACACATCACCTCGTGAGGCCGCATTCTCCATTGTTACAACTTCATATCCTTCCATTGAAGCCTGTAGGGCACAAATAGGATCAATTTCTGTAACCAATACACGTGCACCCTGACTACGAAGTGACGCAGCAGAACCTTTACCCACGTCACCATAACCAGCAACCACAGCAACTTTACCAGCAAGCATCACGTCTGTTGCACGTTTAATACCGTCCACAAGACTTTCACGACAACCATAAAGATTATCAAATTTTGACTTTGTTACACTATCATTCACATTAATAGCCGGAACCGTTAAGCGACCTTCTTTTTCCATTTGATAAAGACGAAGAACCCCTGTTGTTGTTTCTTCTGAAATACCGTGGATATCTTCAAGTAATTCCGGGAAGTCATCATAAATCATTGCAGTCAAATCACCGCCATCATCCAAAATAACATTTGGACGCCAACCGTCCGGCCCGACGATAGTTTCACGGATACACCAGTTAAATTCTTCTTCATTCATTCCTTTCCATGCGAACACAGGTATTTTAGCATCCGCCATCGCCGCAGCGGCATGATCCTGCGTTGAGAAAATATTACATGATGACCAACGCACCTCTGCACCAAGTGCAATTAATGTTTCCATTAATACGGCCGTTTGAATAGTCATATGGAGGCAGCCAGCTATACGAGCCCCTTTTAAAGGTTGGCCTTTACCAAATTCTTCACGAAGCGCCATAAGTCCAGGCATTTCAGTTTCAGCAATATTGATTTCACGACGGCCCCATCCGGCACCTGAAATATCGGCTACCTTATAATCTGTAAATTCACTCATAGGTCTTTTGTCCTTAAATTTGATCAATTATTATTGATATTCTTAAAAATAATAAGTCTATACGCTCATATTTAAAAAACATCAAGCATAAAGAAATCTTTATATATCTATATATTGAAAAAATGTTAAAGAAAGAATATTGAAAGAATTAGCAATCTTCGCCAAATTTATTATCAATGAGCGCTTCAATAGCATCTAAGGCCTCATCTTTTTGGGCCCCCTCACCTTCGATTTTTATTTGATCACCAATGGCCGCAGCTAACATCATCAATCCCATAATTGACGTACCACAGACAGAAGTGCCATCTTTAGAGACCGTAATTTTTGCATCATACTCTGCCATGAGAGTGACAAATTTGGCAGAAGCACGTGCATGTAGGCCACGTTTATTTTTAATCGTCAAGATACGACTATTGTCGTCGCTCAAAGCATCCATTAATTTTCACCGGATAAAACATGCGAAGCGATATTAATATACTTCTTCCCTGATGCTTGAGCGGCACTCACGGCCTCTTCCATAGTGCTATCAATCCGCACACTCGCTAACTTAATTAACATCGGAAGATTAATTCCAGCGATAACTTCTACATGGGTCGAATCCATAATAGAAATGGCAAGGTTTGATGGGGTTCCTCCAAACATATCCGTTAATAGAATGACGCCACTACCATCATCCACTTCAGTAACAGCATCAAGAATATCCTGACGGCGCTGCTCCATATCATCGTCAGGTCCAATAGAAATGGCTTGTAAAGCTGACTGCGGGCCAACTACGTGTTCCATTGCCGCTATAAATTCTTCAGCTAATCTGCCGTGTGTGACGACTACCATCCCGATCATTGGTAATTCCTTTTATAATATTTTTATTGGGTTAACTATAATATGACTTTTAAAGAAGGACAATTCCAATTTATCAGAACGTCAAAAATTTATATTGATAACTCACGATGAAGCAAATTTAGATTATGCTTATTTTCTTTTAATAAATGACAAAGCTTTTCAGCCATAAACACTGAACGATGCTTACCACCAGTGCACCCAAAAGCAATTGTAAGATATGATTTACCTTCTTTTTTATATTCAGGAATAAGCGTAACAATAAGAGACGAAATTTGTTCCCAGCTTTTATCAAAGATGGGATCTTTCATAATATATTCGCCAACCTTTTGATCTTGTCCGGTTTGTGGTCTTAAGACCTCGTCGTAATGAGGATTGCGTAAAAATCGTACGTCAAAAACTAAATCAGCATCTCTTGGAAGGCCTTTTGGGTATCCAAATGAGCATATCGTTATATTTAAGCCTTCATCATGTTTGCGCACAAAATGTTGAGAAAGCATTCTTCTTAAATCGTGAATATTTAGTTCCGATGTATCAAAAACGTAATCACTATCGGCTTTGATAATTTGCATCATTTGTCGTTCACGTATGATGCCATCATTAATGGGGCGGTCTTTTGCTAGCGGATGGCGTCGCCTTGTCTCAGTAAATCTTGAAGCAAGAATTTCATTACTACTATCAAAATATAATATTGTTAAATCAATATCTACGTTGTCTCTAATCTGATTTAAGACTTGAATTATATTATCAGGTTGAAAATTTCGCGTTCTCGCATCTATACCAATAGCGAGTGCAGGATTTTTGTGATCTGGGTCATTCTTTTGCGCCAACTCAATTAAGCTTGGTAATAAATTAATGGGTAAGTTATCGATAGCCTCATAATCTAAATCTTCTAAAACGGATAAAGCCGTCGATTTACCAGCACCCGACATTCCAGTAATTAGTAAAACTTTTAAAAACTTATCATTTTTGTTTTCCATTACCTATTCCAATTTATCCATTATAAGATTTATTTTAGCAATTGCCGAAGAGCAAAACCCATCAAACTTATAAAATGGTATTTTAGCATTACCTTCCTCAAAATAAAGATCTTCCGGTAGCCTATCAATTAAATTTGGCGCTAATAATTCGAGAGCCAAGTCCAATTTCATTTCCTCTAAGAAATCGACATTCATTAACCCTACGCCGCGCACTTCAATCATACCGCCAATATTTGGCGCTGTCTTTGCTATTATCAGGTTATTTTCATTGATAATTTCTACATAATCATCAGACACTAGCGTTCCACCTGCGTCTAACAATCTAATTGCCAAGTCTGATTTACCCGCACCAGATTCGCCAAGAATGAGTATTCCTTTTCCTTTATATTCTACACATGATGCATGGTGTAATGTCATTCATATTCCCTAATCATCAGAAAGTGGTAATAGTACCACGAATTTAGCACCAATAACCTTTTCTGATTCATCCATGCGGTTCTCGGCAAAAATCTCGCCACCATGAGCTTCAACAACTTGCTTACATATATTTAACCCAAGTCCAGAATGTTTTCCAAATGCTTCCCCCTTAGGTCTTTCAGAATAAAAACGATCAAAGATATTATCCAATTTATCAATGGGAATTCCTACCCCTTCGTCTTTAACAATAATTTCAACCATATTGTTGCGTCTTGAAAGTCTTAGCCAAATATTACCGTCCTTCTTAGAAAAGGATATAGCATTATCAAGTAAATTTCGAACCACTTGCCCCAACTGCCCCTCTAAACCGCGAACCATATAAGGTGCCGGTTTTCCGTCCTTGCCTTTAAAGCGCCTTTTCTTAATGTCTAAAATTAAGTTTGGTAGCGTATCCTGTTGAGTTGTAAGGTAAATATCTACAAGCGTTTCTAATAATGCCGTCAAATTCACTTGAGCTAATTGCGCATGCGACAATTCTGCATCAAGCCTAGAAACATCTGAAATATCCGTAATTAAGCGGTCTAATCTTTTTACATCTTCGCCGATAATGGCTCTCAGCTTTTTTATATCGTCTTCTGACTTTGCATATTCCATTGTTTCAATTGCACTACGCATACTTGTCAAAGGGTTTTTAAGTTCATGGGCAACATCGGCGGCAAAACTTGCCACAGCATCAATTTGTTTTTCTAATATTTCTGTCATGTCTTTTAATGAACGTGACAAATCACCAATTTCATCATTCCTAAATGATAAATCGGGAATGTCTGTTTTGCCACCCAAGCTTATATGATCCGCAGAGCGCGCTAATCGCAATACAGGGCGAACAATGGTTTTTGCCAAAAAGAGTGACATCAGCAAAGTAATTAAAAGTGCTGCGCAGAAGAATTGTATGATTATTAATCTCACATCCTGGACTGCTGCATATATGTCCCCTGTATCAGCCGAAAGCATCAACGCCCCTAAAACACGTCTAAAACGTTGAACGGGTACAGCGACAGTAATTATATTTCGTTCTGCATCTAACCTGCGCATCCTGCTGCTTTCTTCGCCGGCTAATGCATCAAGTAATTCCGGATAATCTTCAGCGGTTTCATCTTCGACTTCGTGGTATTCTTCAAGTTCATCTCTTTTTTGAATTTTATCAAGGAGTACACCCACTTCCCGATTAATAATTTCCCAGAAATCCTCTATACCTAATTCTTTAGGCATCGTGTTTTCAACGATTACCTGATTGATATTCAAATCACGACTGTCGATTAATAAATCATAATTAACCCCAAAATAACGTGTTCTAATATTAGTAACGCCCACCAGTCTCGTTAAAATATTTTTTGTAGGCTCCAACAAAAGCTCTGTTGAGTCAGGACCACCCGTAGCAGATTCGCCTAGCGCTCCTGCCATTATATTGGCATCTTTAACGAGTTCTTCAATGCGGGATTGCAAAAGTGTATTTTGCACTTGGTCGATGTATAAGACGCCAACGCCAAGAAAAATAAGCGCAAAAAGGTTAACCGCCATAATGCGGATTGTCAGCGGCGAAATGATACGCCGCTTTCTTAAGATGTGTTTTTTATTAGCTTTCACTATACCTATATCCGACACCGTAGAGTGTCTCTATACCGTCGAATTTATCATCAACTTTACGGAATTTTTTTCTTAGACGTTTAATATGGCTATCGATCGTACGATCATCAACATAAATATCATCATTATAGGCAACATCCATTAACTGATCACGACTTTTCACATGTCCAGGATGTTGTACAAGCGCCTGCAATATAAGGAATTCCGTAACCGTTAATTTAACGTCTTTGCCGTCCCAATCACAAATATGACGAACGGGGTCGATTTTTAAGCGCCCCCTAACAACTACTCCACCTTCATCTTCGTCTTCACTTTCCACTTTTTTGATGGCATCCATCCGGCGTAAGATTGTTTTAATTCGTTCAATTAACAACCGTTGTGAAAATGGTTTCTTAATATAATCGTCAGCACCCATTTTCAAACC
>NZ_CBFIEP010000066.1:0-2253 GCF_965661635.1 Pseudemcibacter sp.
CTCTGATATCTCAGCGGAATGTTGTGCTGTTGGTACATTCATTATGGTACTGCTCATCCAAGGCGTGCCATGGAAAAAAGCCTTGTCGTCTATTTCAGAAGTAAATTGGGGAAAAGAAATATCATCATTAGTAAACTATGAATGGCGAGAAAAATCATATCAAGACATAAATGCATCTGGATATGTGCTTGTTTCACTGGAGGCTTCTTTATGGTGCGTTGAAAATTCGAGAACGTTTTCAGAAGCTGTATTGTTAGCAGTTAATTTAGGAGATGATGCTGATACAGTTGGTGCTATTACAGGTCAATTGGCTGGTGCGCTTTATGGCTATTCAAATATTGAGAATAAATTCTTGGATAAGCTTATAAAGCGACAAATTATATTTTCACTAAGTCAAAATTTATGTCCATAGTTAAAGCTATTTGCTGGAGTTGTCCGCCGATACTCAATAAAATAGAATTGAATTAGAATTTTTCGGAGTAATAAAAAGGAAAAAAAATCCATGGAATCGTTGCTACGAAGATGAGCGAAAATGCCTTCTTTTCATAAACAGTAACAATAAAAAATCTTCATACAGGTAACCGCTCAATATGCTCATCAATGGAGTTTTTAGGAATAATAAAAAGGAGCTCTACCGATTGTAAAAAGGTGGATAGAAAAAAGGATTATATTAACAATAAGTACTTTGTCATAAAAGCCACCCAAAAAGCTACCAAAAAGGAAAGCAATCTAGCTTTAATTCGCTAAGTCATTGTTTTAAGTGGTGCCCCCACACGGACTCGAACCGCGGACCTATTGATTACAAATCAATTGCTCTACCAACTGAGCTATAGGGGCTAAAGACAGAATGCCTTCATCACGATGTTTCGTGAAAGTAGGCGCAAACTAGTGATGTTTTATTTTAAAATCAAGCGTTATTTTTGCCATTTTTATTTTTTTCTTGTTAGGCAGAGAAAACATAAAGCGCAACAGCCGCTGCGTTTGAGACATTCAGGCTTTCAACTGTTCGGCTAATCGGAAGCTTAACGAGGCCATCACAATGGTCTGCGGTTCCTTTTCGAATGCCTTTTCCCTCTGCACCCAGTACGAGAGCGATATTATCGCCAAAGTCTGCGTCTCGAATATCTTGCTTTGCATAACCATCTAGCCCAATGCGCCAATATCCCATTTCTGCGAGCTGGTCGAGTGCCCGACTTAAATTTGTGACACGCACCCAAGGGAGAGCCTCTAAAGCGCCGGATGCTGATTTGGCGAGCACGCCTGATTCTGGTGGCGCGTGACGGTCGGTCGTAATAATCGCTTTTGCGCCAAAGGCCGCAGCACTTCTTATAATAGCGCCGACGTTATGCGGATCTGTTACCTGATCCATGACTAGAACAAGATTTTTTTGTTCTTTTAATGCAACACAGCACTCGTCCATATGAGAATCGGGCAGAGGTTCCGTGAGTAAGGCAATGCCTTGGTGCACGGAATCAGCGGGCAAGTTTTTTTCAAAAACCTCGATGGCGGCGATTTCTGGATTAAGTGCGCGGTGGTTTAAATGGATATCCGTTAACGCTTGCTGATATTGATCATGACTTCTTTTCGTAATCATCAACCGTTTGATTTTGCGCATCGGATTTTCAAGTGCAGCTAGAACGGCATGTTTTCCGTATAACCAAAGACCATTTGATGATGCCTTTTGGGTTGGTTTTCCTTGCTCACGTTTATGGCTTCTTTCGCCCGTATTATTTGGACGTCTATTGGCTTTATTTTTGACCGAAGATTTTCTACTTTTATTTTTGCTCATGGTTCTTGCTATAAGCTAGTCTGATAACTTACGCAACCGCTTTGAAAGTTTATGATTTTATGATTTTTTTTTAACTTTCGGCCTAGAGATGTAAAATTAGTGAAAAATAACATTGACATCGCGAAATAAATGTCCATATTGCGGCTTCAAGTTACCAATTTTTGTTGGTGATTTATGCCCTGTTTTGGAGGGGTGGCCGAGTGGTTAAAGGCATCAGACTGTAAATCTGACCGCATAGCGTACACAGGTTCGAATCCTGTCCCCTCCACCATTTCCCCATACTTTGGTATATTACTAAAGTTAGAAATGGCTTTAAGCAGGGTGGAGCGTAGTTCTGTGCGGGCGTAGCATAATGGTAATGCAGCAGCCTTCCAAGCTGAATACGAGGGTTCGATTCCCTTCGCCCGCTCCAAATTTTAATGCGGTGGATGTGCGATATCGCCATACACTGAAATGTTTAATTA
>NZ_CBFIEP010000067.1:0-3075 GCF_965661635.1 Pseudemcibacter sp.
AGTAGGACAGGTCCCCCTTTTTCCATAAAATCGCGAACTTGTTCAAATATATCTATTAGGGCATACATGATTATGCTCCCTTATTCTGTTCAGCGTGAACAGCAATAATGCCAGCACTTTGTTCTTCAAGTGTGTGCACAACACGTTGGCTCATACCATTCACGATTGAGTGAAGGAAAAGCATCGGAAGAGCAACAACAATACCTAGAACCGTAGTTACCAAGGCTTGTGAAATACCACCCGCCATAAGTTTCGGATCACCAGTACCGAAGAGTGTCATTGATTGGAAAGTATTAATCATACCTGTCACCGTACCAAGTAGCCCCATTAGAGGGGCGATAGCAGAGATAAGTTTGATCATAGTCAAGAAACGCTCAAGTGGTGGCATTTCTTTTAAGATAGCTTCATCAATTTTAAGTTCTAATGTTTCAACGTCAGCACCTTTATTTTGTTCATGCACAGAAAGGATACGACCAAGAGGATTATTTTCGTTAATTGTGTCAGACTTAATTTGTGATTTAACTTTACCTGAAATAGCTGTTAGGTAAATTACGCGTTCGACCCAAAGTAGCAGACCAACAGCACCAACAGCTAGGATCAAATAACCAATCGTTCCACCAAAATCAACACGCTCTCGTAGACTAGGTGCCTGAATGAGAAGTGCTAAAATTGATCCACGTGATGGGTCAACACCAAATGGTGCGACACCAGATGTTGCGTTTTGTAAAGAAGCCGTCGAATCTGTGAAGCGAGTTTCAGGTTGACGATCTAGTTCAGCAACAAGACCTTGTTCGAATTTAAGGTATTTTCCAGCAGTAGCTAGGTTAAATACACCAATACGTGTTACAGGAATAACTTCTTCTGAACCATCTGTCATTTTTACAGAACGATCATAAGTAACAACACGACCTTGTTCAGTCATTTCCCGTTGCACCTCGAACCAAAGGCGTTCAATTTCTTCAATGCTTGGCAATTGAGTACCAGAAGATGTTTTTTGAATTAAAGCTGTGATAAACTCATCACGATCTTCAAACTGTGTTGCTGTTAGTGATTGTTCCATTTGTGAACGAGCATCACCGGCAACCGCTGTAAGAACACCAAGCACTTCTTTAAGAGCACCAAGTTCATTTGTAAATTCAGTTTCAAGTTCAGCCAATTGCTCATCATTCACTTGGAATTGATTTTCGAGTGTATCAGAGCGACGCTCTTCTGCACGTTGTTGAGCTTCAGCGTCAGCAAGAAGACCAGCTTGACGGTCTTGAGCACTTTGGAACTCTTGTTCACGTTGACGGAACTCAGCCGTCTCGTTCACTTTACCTTGACGAACAACTTCAAGTAGTTCATCCAAATTAGTAGCTTGTTGTGCGTTAGCACCAAAAGCAAAACCGCTTAATGCAACAGCGATTACAATATTAAGTAATTTTCTCATTACATTCTCTCCGGCGCAGAAATTGGAAGAATTAGGATTTTATCAGCAGCTTCTTGTGCGTTTGCAACACGAATAGCCGAAGTAATTGACTTACGGTATGTCGCTTCATCAACAACTTCAAATTGCTTCGTTTCTTTATTATAAGCACCTGAAACAGTTCCATCAGTTGTTTGATAAAGTAGCGCAACACGACCAACCATTAACATATCAACGATACGTTCTTGACCATTCACATCCATAGTTTGCTGGTAGCTTTGGAATACGCGACCATAATCATTTTCGATTTGATATAATTCAAACACACTTCGGAAACGCTCTGATGAATCAACATCAGGATTTGTCATAAGATCTTCAACACGATCAAGACCTGCGAGACGCTCTTCCAACTGGAAAGGAAGATCATTTCTAATGAATTGCTCTAATCCATCAATCATTCTGACCAATAGTGGTTCGACCTGACGTTTAACGTCAGTCACGTTTTTAATATTTTCTGTTAATTCTTCCATGGCTTGCATTTGACGTTCAATAGATCTCTCCATTTGAGCGTTATATACTTTTAGTCCATCTACAGTTTTCAATACATTTTTATATTGATCGATGAGCTTATCAGTATCGCCGACGATTTCGTTAATACGTTCTTGTGATTCTTGTGCAAGTACATTTGTTGAAATTCCTTCTTGAAGAACCTCATCTAATGTAGTTTGCCCCATTGCCGCAGTTCCTAATGAAAGGGATCCTGCTGCAACAAAGGCGGAAAGAACAAATGTTCTTACTCGATGCTTAATCATGCGTCTTCCTACAGCTTTTTTTGAGTTATTATGGTTAAGCCACCTAGGGCGGCATTAAAAATACTAAGTGAAATTGTAATTAAACGATCAAGAGAACCGTCTATTGCAGATAAGTATCTGCGCCCATTTTGTTTCTCTATCCCTATCACTTACTCTTTCCCTTAGTAAATATACGTTAAATATTTTCGGCTTCTAATAATAATATTGATTATATTAAAACCTTTATTCAAATTTACTTTATCGTTTAATTTATGTTTTTAACGATAAAAATAAATAAGATAGTCACAGCTCCTCCCAGAGCTTTTATCTCGGACTGCGCAAACACTACCTCATTAACCATTCTAATTTCAAGAGCTGCTTTTAGTCAAACATAAAAAAAAGTGGAAATGTGCTATTTTTATGAAAGATTCGCACCTATATCAAACATCATAGATTCATTAAAACTATTAAATTACAATAGCTTAAACGTACACAATTTTCATTATTTGTTAATGATTTTAAATGTGAAAATTAAATCAGTGATCACAAAAAGTTGACTAAAAAACATATTCAAAATCGAGAAACGACTGAATCGTTGCTTTTTAAAACTAAAATTTTAAGAGATTCGCAATAATTAATCTAATTTTGGACAGGTTGTCAGGTCGGCACCACTGGCAGTATCAAAAAAGAAAAAGTATATTACAACGAAAGACAATACCCAATAAAGTCTCTCATTATTGTACCCCGTCAAAGCTTATGAGACCATTTAAAGTATTTGCATAAGAGAGGTTTTGATCTCATCGTAATGACGTAAGGAATGAAGATGAGAACTAAACCTACTAATTCAAAAGCCACCAAGATGGTTAAAGATATTCGCCG
>NZ_CBFIEP010000068.1:0-21514 GCF_965661635.1 Pseudemcibacter sp.
CCTACGAACATAAATAATTTCACTACCGTCATGGGAAGGTTGAGGATCTGTCGCATATTCCAAATTGAAGACATCAAGCGCGGTGAATTTTCGGTCGCTTTTTGACATTTGGGCATGTGCAGATGTTGTCATTAATAGCCCTAATGTGGCTAAAATAGATATAACGTTTTTCATATTCTTCCCTTTTTAATTTTGTAGATACATACTTATATTTAGTTTCCTTCTATGCGGTCAAGAAAACTGTGCCACTTTAATACCGTCGGCATAAACCATGGTGTTCCTGTGTAAAAAGGCTTTGATTTATACCCTAAATCATCAAATGCGGTTTGATGATCGTCTAATCCTAACATTTTTCTGCTTAATTGGCGGGCTAGATAAATTGATCTTGTCACGCCAGATCCACAATATCCAATGGCATAATAAAGACCGTCTTGAATTCCCAAATGTGGTGTATGATCAAATGTATAAGCGACTTTCCCGCACCATGAATAATCAATGGTCGTTTTTTCCAGTTCTGGGAATATTTTACAAAGGTGAGTTTTTAGGTTTTTACCGTTTACAAGTGATCGATCATGCGGATCGCTGCCTCGAGCGCCAAATAAAACACGTTTATGATCCGGGCTTGCGCGGTAATATTGTACAAGTCGGTGATTTCCGCCGTGCATGCGTTTTTTAGGAAACATTCTGTTGATGGTTTCTTTTGGCAGTTCTTCCGTGGCAATCATAGCAGATGTAATGGGCAATAGTCTTTTATAAAACCATGAAGTATGTGAACCACCAAAACGTTTTGTATAAGCATTGCTCGCTATGACCACTTGATCTGATACCAGTTGCCCTTTTTCTGTATCAATATTAAATCCGTTTGGTGTTTTAACAATGTCACCTACTTTTGTTTCTTCGTAAATTTTACCGCCTAATTCAAGGACCTTTTTTAGAAGTGATGTTTGCAGTTTAAAGGGGTGTAGACCGCCGTCTTGATGATAAACAACGCCCCCTTTATATAAGGTTGATCCTATTTCATCTTGAACATTTTCTTCTTTAACGATGTCATATTTAAACCCTTTAAGCGTTAATAACTCTTCACTATCTCGCATCACGCCTTCAAGTGCTTTTTTATCAGTCACCCCGCGGAACCGTCCGGTCATTTTTAAATCGCAATCAATCTCTTCTTCTTTGATAAATTTCTGAAAATATTCAATTGCCGTCATACCTTCTCGTAAAATGTTAAGTGCCTTTTCGCGGCCATATGTATTAGTTAAACCTTGAAGCCCTAATTTATGTAGGCTTGGGCCGACCATACCGCCATTTTTCCCACTGGCACCCTGTCCGATTTTCATTGCATCAAAAATTGCAATAGATTTTCCGGCCCTTAATAAATGAAGCGCCGTTGCGAGACCGGTAAATCCCCCGCCGACGATTGCAATATCAACTGTTTTTATCAGAGTTTCAGTTTTTGCTTCGATTGTTTCGACTTTGGTGTGCCAGAACGTAATATTTTGATAATCAGACATGTTTTTCACCTGAAAAATAATTTTCTTAATTTGTAACCTTCTATTTATACTTTGTCAGTATAATAGCTTCAAAGTTCCAGTATAGTAGATATTAACAACCAAATACTAGGATTTGGGGATGAATGATTTTATAGGATTAAGAGTACTGATTGTTGATAATAATAATTTTATCGCAAAAACATTATACTCGATATTAGAAGCCTTCGGTGTTAGGAAAATCACTATATGTGATACCCTCGAGGAGGCTGAGAAGAAATATTATAATAGCCAACTAGATGTCATTTTTATTGATTTCATGATGGAAAACCGAAGCGGTTTGAATTTCTTGAAAACTGTTAGAGCATCTAATGCGGATAAAAATCCTTCAGATATTCCGGTTATTCTTAATACGGGTGTTACTGATATTGACACAATTATAATGGCTCGTGATACGGGTATTACAGAAATTATTGGTAAACCGTTTTCACCTGACCAAATTCACCAAAAAATGCATAATGCGCTTTTTAATAAACGAGAATTCATTAATGTTGATGAATATATCGGCCCCAATAGAAGACGAAGACAGCAAAATAATCCTGAATGGGATGGTGAAAACGAGCGTCGACATTCGGCTACAAGTAATTCAGATTAGGCAAGAAATCAGTCATGGATGATAATCAAAAAATGAATAAAACTGAAATGTTGGCGCGCGCCAATCAAGCGATTAACGAAGTTGCCATCGAATTCACTGAAAGTTTGAATGAACGTGTTCGTGATCTGGAAAAAGCACTGCATCAGAATGATCTTAAAAAAGTCGTTGCCATTGCTTATAATTTAGAAACGGAAGCGTCGACATTTGGATGGCCTCGTGTAACCCGCCTTAGTAAATGGCTGCGTAAAATATTTTCCGGTGATTATGACAATAAGCCAAAAACCAAAGATGTGATGAAAGTCTTGGGCGCTTTAAAATTAATGGCAAGTGACCCTGAAACCCCAAACGACCAAAGGGACGAAGATCTGTTTCGTGAATTATACCCAATGATGGGTCATGTCATTTCGGATATATAAATTATTTTTTTATAGAATTAAGATAAAAATTCAGAAAATGTTGAGGGAAATGTTCCCATTCGGATAATTTCCCGGGACCATAGTATCTTGAATTAACGCCCTTTTGATTGTTAATGATAATTTCTTCATCATCCAAAATTGTCACATGCCAAAGCCAAGTTAAATCATCAAGATTATAATCTTTTCCCTCTAAGGCATCCTCTCGCACAAACCAATATAAATCACAGTGGCTGGTTTCTTGAGTATCTGGAAGAAAACGGTAAGCAATCATATGATCATCATAAATCAAAAAGAATGTTACAGGGCCGAGCATGAATTCTGATGCAGCTTCCTCATATTCTTTTAATTTTCCAAGCAGCGGCGCTACTGGAACGGCATTTTTACTTCCTGATATTCTTCCCTTTAAGAGTGGGTTTCGATCATATTGATATCCTTCCTCACCCGGCTTCGCCATATCAAAATAATATGATGATGCTTTGGTTCTGACATATCCATCAGATTTTTTAATAAAAGCTTCTTTCTGTGCATCAAATTTTTCAGGCGACTGCGCCATTGCATGAATTTTTGCAAAATCCTTGTGGGATGGTGCGCAGTGATAACATTCTTGATAGTTTTCAACGACAAGTTTCCAATTTGCTTGAATTGGATAATGTCGATGCTCGGCAAGTTTCATGTTATCGAATCCAAACACATCGAAGACGTCTTTCAAATCCTCGCGCATACCATTTAAGGACGGTGGATTTTCAGCAAGACTGATGAATATTAAACCGCCGACAAGTTCAACAGTTACCGGATGTAGATTGTTATCTTGAAATTCAAAATCATCAGACATGTTTCTAGCGGCTTTTAATTCTCCATCTAGATCATATGTCCAAGCGTGGTATGGGCAAGCAAGTGCTTTTATTGTGCCTTGTTTTTCAAGGCAGATGTGCGAGCCGCGATGACGACAAACATTCATATGCGCTTTAATTGTTCCATCTTGAGTGCGAACGACAATAATGCTTTCTGTATCAAATTCGACGAGAAAATAATTACCAGTATCTGGAATTTGAGAGGTATGACCAGCCAACATCCAATGCTTCATGAAAATGTTATTGATTTCTTTTTGGTAGATATCAGGATTTTTATAAAATTCCTGCTCTAATGAGTAACCTATTTTATAATCGGATAATAGTTGATCAATAGTTTTAAATTTCGTCATTATCTTAATTCCTGAACATTTTGTACAAACGTACAATCAATATATAAATTATATTTGTCCCTAAAAATTGCAAGCAAATTTGTAAGTGATGATAAAAAGATTGTGGTTAAATTTATGAAAAGGCCGATTTATGTTTTGGGAAAATTTGTCGCAAATATTGCAGCATTACTTTTTCTGCATCACTGCGTTTGAAATTTTTTGATGAAATTAACAGGTTCAACCATAGACCATCTGCCATGGCGACAATTCCTTCTGAAAGTAATGTAATATCGATGTCTTGATATTGCCCTTCTTTAACCAATGCGGATAACAATTCTTCGAGTATTATGGAATAATCAGCCACGCGTTCCAAACATATTTTTTTATAGGTTGGGCGGGATTTAGCTTCCCCCCAAAAGGCAAACCAAACGGCGAGCTTCTTTAAGTCGGCTACTTCTTTCTGATAATCAGATTTTAATAAGACCGCTACTTTACCAGCTGGATCATCAGGTGCTTTTGCAAGGGCAGATTGCCAATTCTTTTCATATTCATCACGAATGAAATTTAATGTTTCATAAAGCAGGTTTTCTTTATTGGTGAAATGAAGGTTGATAATGCCTTGGCTTAATCCAGCTGACTGTGAGACATGCGCGAGGGTCGTGTCACCAAGGCCACGTTTGGCAATGGACGTGATAGCCGCTTCAATTAACTGGCGTTTACGAACGCCTTTTGCAGCGCGTCTTGTTGTTTGTGGTTTTTGTAGTGCAGTCATATATCTTCCAATAAGATTAATTAAAATATATCAATATCATTTATATAGTCAATATAAAAGATTAGTGATAGTTACTGAATGATCATTCATTCATTTTTGACTAGACATTTTATGTCTTTATTGGCATATTCCTGTGGTAATTGAGGTGTGATTCTCATGAAATCAGCCTTGAAAGGGAAAAAGCTAATGAAAAAATATGATGTAATTGTTGTTGGTGCCGGTCATAACGGCCTGACCAATGCGGCATTTTTAGCCAAGGCAGGACTTGATGTGCTTGTTGTGGAGAAGAATGATTATATTGGTGGTGCGACAGTAAGCCGCAATCTTCATGGAGATTGGAAATACTCGAACTGTTCTTATCTTGCCAGCCTATTTAGACCAGAAATATATCGTCACCTTAATCTTGCAAAACATGGACTTCAGGTGGTGACATATAATGGCGGGTTTACCTTAACGGATTGTGGTGATTATTTAGGCAGTTATAGTGATCATGAAGTTATGCGCCGTGAAATTAGACGTCATAGCCCCGTCGATGTGGATGCTTATGATCGTTATTATCATCAGATGGCAAAATGGTGCCGCTTCATTAGACCAATGTTACTTAGAACACCACCTGATCCAACAAGTTTTAAATTCCGTGATTTGGATGAGTTACGTTGGTTAGGTAAAAAATTCTTTGATCTTGGCCCACGCGATCTTCATGATTTCATGAAATTTTTTACTGTCAGTGTTGGCGAGTTCCTCGATGAATTTTTCCATTCTGATTTGATTAAAGCCCATAAGGCAGGTTCGGCCGTTGTTGGAACAAATCTTGGTGCAATGTCACCTGGTACGGCATATGTGCTTTTGCATCATTATATGGGTGATGTGGATGGTGCCGTTGGTGCTTGGGGCTTCCCGCGGGGCGGAATGGGGGCTGTATCAGGAGCGCTAGCCGGCGCCGTTAAAGAGCACGGTGGTGAAATAAGAACAAATGCTGGCGTCGATCAGATTATGGTCAAAAACGGCAAAGTAACCGGTGTGCGTCTGGAAAATGGTGAAGAAATTAATGCCGACCGTGTTGTCTCTAATCTTGATGCCAGAAAAACATTCCTTGGAATGATGGACCCTAAGGATGCTGGCGAGAAAGTTGTTAAAGCCGCTAAGAGATATAAAAGTCGTGGTTCTTCCGGCAAACTTAATATTGCCCTTAACGGTGTCCCTGAATTCACAGCGCTTCCAAAAGGGAGCGAGCTTATTAAAGGTGATTTCCATATTGTTGATAATATGGAAGCGTATGAACGCGGGTATGATGAATGGAAAGATGGAAAATGGTCAACGCATCCTTATCTTGATCTTCTTATACCGACATTAACCGATCCGACAATGGCGCCACCTGGCAAGCATTTCATGACTTGTTTTGTACAATATTGCCCGTCACGGGTAGAGGGTAAAGATTGGACGCCGGTACTGCTTAAACAATTTGGTGATAATGTTATTGATAATATTGCTAAATATAGTCCTAATTTTAAAGACTTAATTGAACACGTGGAAATCAGATCTGGACAAGTCATTGATAATGAAATTGGCCTTACGGAAGGTAATATTTTCCAAGGTGAATTATCCTTAAATCAACTGATGTTTAATAGACCTTTCCATGGATGTGCACAATATCGTGGCCCTGTGAACGGTTTATATCTTAGTGGTTCGACGACACACCCGGGCGGTGGGGTTATGGGGGCGCCAGGGGCCAACTCAGCGCGCGAAATTTTGATCGATATGAACATAAGTACCACCGTACCGGAGGACGAAGGCGATGACTAATAATTCAATGAAAAAATATGATGCCGTCATTATCGGTGCAGGACATAATGGCCTGGTATGTGCAGCATACCTTGCAAAGGCCGGTAAAAATGTTGTAGTCCTTGAAGCGAATGAACAAGTCGGAGGCGCTGCGGTAACAGGAGAACTTATTGATGGCAAGAAAACATCGATTTGCGCGCACTACTTAAATCAATTAAATGGCAAGGTGTCCAGTGAACTTAATCTTACTTCACATGGATTAAAATTGGCTGCAACAGATGTGCTAACCATTGCATTAAATGTTGATGGTGATCATCTGCGTTTCAATGGAAATACTGTTCAAAGTAGCAATATATCCGAAGAAGATACGGCAAATTATACGAAATTTATGTCGTTAATTCATGAATATGCTACCACGCTCGGCTTTTTAATGGATGAGCCACCACTTGATATATTCAATATGGATTTTAGTGATAAAATGACAGCTTTGAAACTAGGGTGGAAGTTGCGATTTGGACTTGGTGCTGAGAAGATGTCAGAATTTTTGCGTATGATCGGAATGAATATACGTGATGTGCTTGATGACGAATTTGATCATGAACCTCTTAAAGGGGCCATGTCTTTTGATGCCGTACTCGGGACCCATACGGGGCCATATTCGGCGGGTAACTTTTTTACTTTCCTTTATCGTTATGCATCCGGTGATCGTGGTGCATTAGCCATTCCCGAAGGTGGCATGGGTACTGTAACATCTGCCATGGCTAAGGCTGCTAAGGCGAATGGTGCAGAAATAAGAACAGCTGCAAAAGTTAAAAGCGTTAATGTTGAGAATTGCGCTGTATCTGGTGTAGTTCTTGAAAATGGTGAAGAGATTAAATCGGATTGCATTATATCAAATGCACACATCAGAACCACCGTTCTTGATATTGTCGGAACAAAATATTTCGAAGCTGATTTTGTAAAACGTACCACTGACGTTCGATCACGTGGCGGCGCTGCAAAACTTCATATCGTTTTAAAAAAACTTCCTGAATTTAAAGGCCTAACATCAGATGATTTGAAAAGTCGCTTGGTGATAGCACCTAATCAAAAAGAGGTTGAGCATTCATTTAATCATATTAAATACAAGGAATATTCGGAAAAACCGATCATGGAAATTTCAATTCCATCGCTTGTGGATAGCAGTTTGACGGATGAAGGTCACATTCTTAATGCGACCGTACAATTTGCACCTTATGATTTAAAGGGTGGTTGGACAGCAAAGGCAAAGGCTGATTTCCTAAATAAATGCATTGATCGTATTGCTGAATATGCGCCAAATATTCGTGATGTGGTTGAGCATGCAGAAATTTTGACGCCACTTGATCTTGAAGAACGCTTCGGTCTCGTAGGTGGGAATTGGCATCACGGTGAATTAACATTGGACCAAATGTTAATGTTGCGCCCTGTTCCAGAAGCATCCCGTTATGCCCTTCCGCTTGACGGTATGTATTTATGTGGGGCGTCCGCACATCCGGGTGGTGGCGTAATGGGTGCCGCTGGCCGAAATGCGGCACAAGCAATACTAAAAGGAGACGAATAATGTTTTCTGAAACAAATGAAAATCGTTCTGAACACGATCCGATGCACTGGAAAAGTGCCGTAAAATATTCGCCGTTCTATAATAAGATTAAAGAACATGATTACGTCAACAAGTGGCACCGGTGGGCAGAATATACAACGCCGGATATGCTCGAAGATCCGACCATTGAATATTTTGCTATTCGAAATTCGGCAAGTATTTTTGACATCACACCAATGTCAAAATATCGCATTAAGGGGCCAGAGGCCTTAGATTTTATGAACCGACTTTTACCACGTGATATGACAAAAATTCGCGTTGGGCGAGTTGCCTATACGGTTTGGTGCGATGATGAGGGTATGGTCTGTGATGATGGCACAGTTTTCCGTGTCGCTGAAGATGAATATCTTCTTTGTGCGCAAGAGCGTCAAATGGAAATCCTTCGCCGCAATGCGATCGGAATGGATATCGAATATAGCGAAGTAACGGATGAAGTTGCTGCTATCTCATTTCAAGGACCATGTACTTGTGCGATCCTTAAAAATATGGGTTTTAAAGATGTTGAAACCATGAAAATGTTTGATGTTCGCTATTTTGATTTCCCAGGCGGTGAAATTATGATTTCACGTACCGGTTATACAGGTGATCTTGGATATGAAATTTGGACAAAGAATGATCAAGCAGAGCCATTATGGGATGCGATTTATGCAGCGGGTAAAGATTACGCCATCCGACCTATTGGCGGCGATGCATTAGAGATCGCGCGTATTGAAGCGGGACTAATTGCAGCTAATGTTGATTTCTCACCTGCTAATGAGACCGTCCGTCCTGGGCATGCGAAATCTCCTTATGAACTCGGTCTTGATTGGCTAGTTAAGCTTGATAAAGGTGTTGTGTTTAATGGCCGTCGTGCTCTTAAAAAGGAAAAAGAAAACGGTTCACGGTATCGTTTTGTGAGACTTGATGTTGAAGGGAATAAACCAGCCCATAATGCTTATTTATTTGATAATGAAGATGGTAAAAATATCGGCTATGTCAGCAGTGCCGCATGGGCGCCATCAGCAAAAACAAACGTAGGCTTGGGCTTTGTAGATATGCCGCACGGTGAAGTTGGTGATGTTGTGTGGGCAGAAATATATTATCAAAAGGAATTAAAATGGAATAGGCGCTGGGCAAAATGCACAGTAATGGCTGGTCCAGCTTGGAACCCACCACGTAAAACGCTCACACCACCAGCAGACTTTTAAGTTAGTTAGTTTTAATTTTTAATCCGGTTGTGCTTTCGACGAATTCATAAATAATCGCAAGGTTATCATTTTTCGAAAGTGCATCCGGATCCAAGCAGCACTCAAGCCATAAGCCATCAAGCATGGCGAGTATTCCGACAGCCAGTGAGCGAAGATTTTTTTTGCTTGGGTCTTGTTCATTATGTATATATGCGCTTCGTAGGATATTTTCTAATGACTTAGTATATTCCTTGTAGATATCACTATGTGTTTTTCTTAAAGACTCTTCAGTTAATGTTAATGTCCAAAAAGCAAGCCATACTCTTAAATATCTCTTACCTAAATTTTCTGGCGCAAAGATATTTTGAAAAAACCCTCTTAGGGCAGATATGGGGTTATCCATACCCTCATTGATTTTATTTTGGAAATCATCGAGAAATTGGGTCGCTAGATATTTATAGCTTTCAGCGATTAATACTTCTTTCCCTTGATAATAATGCGTCAGAAGTCCTGGTGTAACACCTGCATATTTTGCAATTTGTCTAACCGTTGTTCCTTTGTAACCATGGTTGGCTAATGAGCAGATTGCCGCATCAATGAATAACTGCTTCTTATCTTCATTGTTTTTATCGACTTCAAAAATTGTTTTCTTGTCTTTCATATATTGCTCAAACCCAAAGTATTGTTATATTTATATTGTACAATTGTTTAATTGGCTTCTTATAACAAGTAAAAACGTGAAAAAGGATTGTTATGACCGAATTTACACCTTTTAGCTCCCTATTCGGGGGAGCTTTGATTGGCTTGGCGGCGGTATTGTTGATGTTATTTCATGGCAGAATTGCCGGCATAAGTGGCATTATATCGGGGATTTTTCCGCCATGGGTAAATAAGGACGAGTTAGGTTGGCGAATAGCTTTTGTCATTGGCCTTGTTCTTGCGCCAGTTTTTTATCAAACCTTAACTGGCCAATCTATCAAACATGTGGTTTCCAATGATTTAGGTATAATGATTTCTGCTGGTTTAATTGTCGGTTTGGGCGTTGGACTTGGAAGTGGCTGTACAAGTGGACATGGTGTTTGCGGCATTCCGAGGCTATCGATGCGATCGATAATAGCGACCATTACATTTATGTCTTTTGGAATAATGACCGTATATATCATTCGCCATGTCATAGGGGGTTAAGAATATGATGAAAATAGTTTTCGGACTTTTATCGGGACTTTTGTTCGGGTTCGGATTGGTGGTTTCTGGTATGAGTAATCCCGCAAAAGTATTAAATTTTCTGGATGTGTTTGGTACTTTTGATCCTAGTCTTATTTTTGTAATGGGCGGAGCTATTATTGTTGTATTTATAGGTTATAAGCTTGTTCTCAAAAGAAATACGCCAATATTCAATGATGCTTTTCAAATACCAACAAGAAAAGATATTGATAAGCGCTTGCTTTTGGGCGCAGGGTTATTTGGTATTGGTTGGGGAATAGGTGGTTTTTGTCCCGGTCCCGCCGTTACGGCATTGCTTATGGGCAGTGAAGGGATATTATATTTCTTTCCTTCACTTCTGATAGGATTATGGGCTTCAAGAGTGCTTAAGCCAAAAAATTAGATTTAATATTATTCAGCAGTGAGTTGCTTTGCTTCTTCGTCTCTTTTATCACGATTATGGACCATATCATCCACCAGATTGCAAACCATTTGGCTGCCTGTTTTTTCAAAAAGAAATGGTAGAAAAGCGTGAGTGAGGCAGCACATTAGGGCTAATGTCATTTTGCCGCAAAAGCCGAGCGCTGAAAACATATGACCAAAATATGTTTCACCTACTGAAGCCGGATGTTCTGTAAAAGAAATTTTCATAATGTGTCTCCTCCTGTAATTAAACTAGAAGAAAAGTTATCATAAGAAATGAGAATTTTTATTGCTTTATGAATTAAATAATTATTTTCTTTCGAAATATAAATCTATATATTTTTTAAAATTAGTATAATTTTCTAATATAAAGGTAAAGTTTTAAAAATTGTTCGTCTTAAATGTAATTTAAAGGTAATTTTGTCGTGCTTTTTATTTCTTCCATAACAAAACTGGAACTTACATCATAAAGATCATCAATCTTTGATATAATTTCTTGATATACACGATCATATTCTTCGATATTTGGTACTAATATTTTAAGTGAATAGTCTGTTTCACCACTTAAGCGTAGTACCTCAGCAACTTCAGGTATATGCACAATGGATTTCTTAAAACAATCAAGCCAATCTTTGGAATGTTGACTGGTTTTAATATTAACGATGACTGTCAGACTTAAATTAAGTTTCTTTTTGTTTACTATCGCTACACGTTTTTCAATAAACCCTTTTTCTTCGAGGATTTGTACTCGACGCCAGCAAGGGGTTGTTGATAATCCTACTTTTTCTGATAAAGCAGATGTTGATATGGTCGCGTCTTCCTGAAGACATTTTAAAATCTTTTTGTCGAAATCATCCATATGACACCCTTTGTTTTATAATAGAATTATTTTCTTATAACAGCATTAATGGCAGAATTATATACTAATTATCTGTTAAATCAAAGATAACGCCGGGGTTTAGAATATTATTTGGATCGAGTGTCTTTTTTAGCGTTTTCATTAAAATTATTTCTGTATCACTGCGACAATGTGACAGCCATTCCTTCTTTTCAATTCCAATTCCATGCTCCGCGGAGACAGAACCACCAAACCTTTTTAAAGGATCATATACGATTTGATTGGATTTGTGATGAAGGCTTTCATCACCTTCTTTAGGGCATATAAATAAATGTAAATTTCCGTCACCAATATGTCCAATGACGAAACAATCTGATTGAGGCCATGTTCTTGCGATACTTGTCTCAACTTCACGAACATATTCTTCCATCTGGATAATGGGTAAACTTATGTCATAAAGAAAAATTGGATCATTCGTTAAAATTAGTTCAAACCCTTCACGGACATTCCAAATTTCATTCCTTTGCTGTTCTGAACTTGGAATAACGGCATCCTGAATGATATTTTCGTCAAATGCTTTTTCCATTGTTGACATAAATGCATCTAGGTCGTGTCTCGAATTTGTCCCTGTACATTCAGTAATGACGTAATAGGGTGCATTTCGTGCAATAGGTGCTTTGTGGTGACCCTCAGTGGTTACGGCATCATAATAGCCACCCCACATAACCTCGAAGGCAGATAAACTACTGGCGGCTTCTTTTTTCATATGATTTAAAAATTGAATAACATTAGAAAAACTATCTAATGCTGCGATCGCTGTCTCTTTGCTTTTCGGGGCGCTTTCAAGCTTAACAATAAGTTTAGTAATGATGCCAAGAGTTCCTTCTGACCCAATGAAGAGCTGTTTCAAATCGTAACCTGAATTATTCTTGATGACTTTATTCATTGAGGAAAGAATGGTGCCGTCAGCAAGTACCACTTCCATGCCAAGAATATGGTTTCGCATCATACCGTATCTAATCACATTGATGCCTCCTGCATTGGTTGCCGCGTTGCCACCGACCGTGCAGCTCCCCCGTGCACCAAGATCAAGCGGAAAGAAAAATCCTTTTTCAGCGACAGCATTTTGGACGTTCTCCAATATGACGCCTGCCTCAAGTGTTACTGTGCCTCCAACGTCATCAATTTCGATAATTTTATTCATACGTTCCATTGATAAGGCAATATGGTCAGGGGTAGTGTTGGCCGCTTGCGCGCACCCAGTTAATCCGCCATGTGTCACCAATATTTGTTTTTGATCATTCATTTGCTTTAATATGAGTGATAATTCATCAGTATGTTTCGGTTTTACGATGGCTTTCGCAGAAATTGGGGTTGCGTCCCAATAGCTGCTGGCTCTGTTTGAAATATCGCTTCCTTCTAGAATAGCATTAGAGCCAATTATTTTTTTTATGTCTTCTAGGATATCAACCATCTTATTTCTCTATTGAGGTTTAATTAAAAAGAAGATTATAATCCGAGCAAATAAATTGTCGCGATAAAAAGGTATCTTAATGAAAAAAATAGTCAATCTTGTCTTGGTCCTTCTGATGTTTGGCTCTGGCACCCTATCTATTCACGCTGATGAAGAAAAGAATATTGATTTGTTAGGAATTATTTCCGTATCGGATTTAAAGAATTCTTCCCATTTCACTTGGTACGAAGAAAATGAGCTTTCGTATAGTGTTGATGAAGGCGCGTTAGCAGATATTGACCGCTTGTTAGAGGGGGTTGAGATTAAAGTAGTGATGGGTACATGGTGCCATGATAGTAAGCGCGAAGTGCCACGCTTTTATAAGATATTAAGTCATAAAAAAGACAATATTGAAATGATCGCCCTTGACCGAAAAAAGCAATCACCAAATGGTGAAACGGACGCAATGGCAATAACCAATACGCCGACTTTTATTTTTTATACAAACGGTAAAGAAATGAATAGAATTGTTGAAACGCCCGTTGATAGTTTAGAGCGTGATATGATCAAAATCTTATCGGGCAAAGAATACCGTCATTCTAAAATGCCTGCTAATGATTGATATTCCTAAGGACGGTAAAATTGTCATCTTGACGGGGGCCGGTATATCAAAAGAATCCGGCCTTGATACATTTCGTGGTAATGGTGGACTTTGGCAAGGGTTTCGGGTTGAAAAAGTTGCAAGTCCTCATGCTTTTCACGAAAATCCTTCAATGGTTCATTCCTTTTATAATGAACGTAAGTCGATCTTACTTGATAAAGAAATAAAACCTAATGCGGCACATAATGCCTTAGCCAGATTAGAGGAGAAATGGCAAGGGAATGTATCCATTGTAACACAAAATGTTGATAATTTACATGAGCGCGCCGGATCAAAAAATTTAATTCATATGCACGGTGAATTATTAAAAGGCCGATGTATATCTTGTGATGCTATTGAAATATGGCAGGAAGAAATGAACACAGAAAGCAAATGTTCTCACTGTGGTCAAATTGGCTCAATGCGTGTTCACGTGGTGTGGTTTGGAGAAATGCCACTTAAAATGAAAGAGATTGAACATCTTTTGAGAGAGTGCGACGCATTCATTTCAATAGGCACTTCTGGCAATGTTTATCCGGCGGCAGGCTTTGTTGATCTCGTCTCTCATTATGGCATGGCAAAGACGGTTGAGCTCAATTTAGAGCCATCACTTAATGCGGATCAGTTTTCAAATGGTGCATATGGGCCTGCCACCGAAATTGTACCAAAATTTGTCGATGAATTATTGAGTAAACTTACATAATTGACATCAGCTTAAAAAATTAATGAAGTATACTATGAGTTTGAAGAAAAAGCATATAGGATTGAATTTATAGTTCTTCGTTCAAATATGAACAATGATGATAACAGGATTGAGATAGGGAGTGTTTTCCATGCTGATGCAAGGGCAATTTATCCAAGTAGAAGAAATCGAAGGCGGCATTTACGACGTAATATTTGACCGTAAAGACGAAGACATTAATAAGTTTGATCAGGCTGCGTTAGAAGAATTGCGTGATGCTGTTTCACACCTTAATAAAGTTTCTGGATTAAAAGGTGTTTTGTTTAGTAGTCGAAAAGAACTTTTTATCGCGGGAGCTGACATTACTGAATTTATTCAAATGTTTTCAAGTTCCGAAGAAGAGATCTATCAACATATCCATAAACATCATGAAATATTTAACGGTATCGAGGACCTTTCGTGCCCAACGGTGGTGGCCATTAATGGAACGGCAGTTGGCGGGGGATTTGAATTATGTCTGGCCGTCGATTATAGGGTTATGTCAACCACAGCGCGTGTGGGTCTTCCGGAAGTAAAGCTTGGCATTAATCCAGGATGGGGCGGTACCGTTAGATTGCCGCGCCTTATTGGTATTGATAATGCCAATGAATGGATTTGCGGCGGCGCGGAGAAAAAAGCAGAAGACGCTTTTAAAGAAGGGGCAGTCGATGCAGTCGTCGAACCAGACCAACTTAGAGAGAGTGCTTTAGGTCTGCTTAATAAATGCATAAATGGCGATTTTGATTATCAAGCGAGGCGCACAGAGAAGCAAAGCCCGGTTCTTCTTAATCATGTTGAACATATGATGGCCTTTGAAAGCGCAAAAGGGGTTATCGGTGCGAAAGCAGGGCCTCATTATCCGGCGCCAATGCAAGCCCTTAAAACCATGAAGAAATCTGTTACTCTTGATCGAAGCGAGGCTATAGACCTTGAAGCCAAAGGTTTTGCCAGCTTAGCAAAAACGGATGTGTGTGCGGCGCTTGTTGGGCTTTTCTTAAAAGATCAACATGTGAAACGCGTTTCTAAAAAATATATAAAGAATGCGACACCAATTTCAATGGCGGGCGTGCTTGGTGCGGGTATCATGGGTGGCGGAGTTGCGTATCAATCCGCATCCAAAGGCACGCCGATTTTAATGAAAGATATTAATGAAGATGCCCTTCAATTAGGTCTTGATGAAGCCGTGAAGCTTTTATCCGGGCAACTTAAGCGTGGCCGCATTGATGTGCCGAAAATGGCGAAGACATTAACTGAAATCACACCAACTCTAAGTTATGGTGATTTTGATCGTGCTGACCTTGTGGTTGAGGCGGTCGTTGAAAACGAAAAAATTAAAAAATCAGTGTTGGCTGAGACCGAAGACGCCATGAAAGAGGGGGCCGTATTAACCTCAAATACATCAACGATTTCAATTACTGCACTTTCAACGGCGCTTAAAAACCCTGAAAATTTCTGTGGGATGCATTTCTTTAACCCTGTGCACCGAATGCCGCTTGTGGAAGTCATACGTGGTGAAAAAACAAGTGAAACGGCGATCGGGCAAACGGTTTTATATGCAAAAGCCATGGGTAAGACTCCGATCGTAGTGAATGACTGCCCGGGATTTTTGGTAAATAGAATTTTGTTTCCTTATTTTGGTGGGTTTAGTGCTCTACTCAATTATGGTGGCGATTTTAGACAAATTGATAAAGTCATGGAAAAATTTGGTTGGCCGATGGGCCCCGCCTATTTATTGGACGTTGTTGGTATCGATACGGCCTATCATGGCAGCGCCGTTATGGCTGAAGGATTTCCGGATCGCATGAGCCATGAAGGTGAAAATGCAATTGATAGGCTCTATTCATTGGAACGCTTTGGTCAAAAGAATAAAAAAGGTTTTTACCGCTATGAACTTGATAAGCGCGGCAAAGATATGAAATTACCGGATGAAGAGGTTGACGCACTTTTAAAGGGTTCCATTGGCGCTACCAAAGAAATTTCAGATGAGGAAATTATTGAACGCATGATGCTTCCATTATGTATTGAAGCGGCAAGATGCCTTGAAGAAGATATTGTCGCGAGTGCTGCGGAGCTTGATATGGCGCTTATTTATGGTATTGGCTTCCCGCCGTTTAGAGGGGGAGCGATGCATTATATGGATCATATTGGAATGGACAACATTTGCGCAATGGCGTCAAAATATGAATCGTTAGGTGCGCTATATCACCCAACAGAAAAAATGAAAGAAATGGCCAAAAACGGGCAAAAATATTTTCCTCAAGAACGAGATAAATCATGAGTAACTCTCTAAATGATGTAGTGATTGTCGATTGTGTTCGTACCGCCATGGGTAGATCAAAGGGCGGATCTTTTAGAAATGTGCGATCAGAAGCTCTTTCAGCGGCTGTGATTAAAGCACTGCTTTCTAGAAATCCTGAAGTATCCCCTAAAGATATCGAAGATGTTGTTTGGGGCTGTGTAAATCAGACGCTTGAACAAGGGTTTAACATTGCGCGTAATGCTGCACTTCTGGCTGGATTGCCGCATTCGGTTGCGGGACAAACAATTAATAGGCTTTGCGGGTCGTCTATGTCAGCGCTGCATATTGCGGCACAGTCAATTGTATCAGGCTATGGTGATATATTTGTTGTTGGTGGCGTAGAACATATGGGCCATATCGCGATGACACATGGTGTCGATATTAATCCTGAAATGTCAAAATATGCGGCAAGAGCGGCCATGATGATGGGTGTGACGGCAGAAATGCTTGCGAATATCAATGGCATTGGTCGTGAAGAACAGGATGCCTTTGGTGAACGCTCACATAGGCTCGCTCATAAGGCAACCATAGAAGGCAGATGGGATAATGAAATTATTCCTGTAGAAGGACATGATAAAGACGGTAATAAAACCAAAGTGGTCATTGATGAAGTCATTCGCCCTGAAACATCAATCGAAGGGCTGGCAGCGTTGAAGCCTGTTTTTATTCCAAAAGTAGGAACCGTTACAGCAGGAACATCTTCTGCTATTTCTGATGGTGCATCAGGAATGCTTGTTATGTCTGCTGCAAAAGCAAAAGAACTCGGCGTTACACCAAGAACTCGCATAAAAAGTATGGCGGTCGCGGGATGTGACCCTTCAATAATGGGATTTGGCCCCGTGCCTGCATCACAAAAAGCCCTTAAGCGCGCTAAAATGGATATGGCTGATATTGATTATATTGAACTTAATGAAGCTTTCGCCGCTCAAGGGTTGTCCGTTCTTAAAAACTTAAAGCTTCTGGATGTGATGGAAGATAAAGTTAATCTAAAAGGTGGCGCAATTGCCCTTGGCCATCCACTTGGTTGTTCAGGAACACGTATCACGACGACGCTTCTTAATATCATGGAAGAAAACGAAGGTTCCGTTGGTCTAGCGACAATGTGTATTGGTATGGGAATGGGTATTTCGACGATCATTGAACGGATATAATAAGAAAGAATAATCAAAATGAAGGTCTTCATTAACTTTACGATTTTTCTTATCTATTGTTCGGTTAATACGGCGATTGCCGAGGAAAACTGGAATATTATAGCTATCGTTCCGGATGATCATTCACAAAGAGCAATGGGGGCTTACGGTGATGATCAAGCCGTAACGCCGAATTTTGATAAATTAGCCTCCCAAGGGGTACGTTTTTCAAATGCTTATGCTGCTGCGCCTGTGTGTTCTCCGAGTAGAGCTGCATTTTTTAGTGGTAAATATCCTAGTCAGGTGGGTGTTAATGATTTTTTGATGTTAAATGAGAAATATGCTGATCGTGGATTGGATACCTCTGCGGTTTTATGGCCAGAAATTTTAAAACAGAATGGCTATAAAACGGGACTAATCGGCAAATGGCATTTAGGCGAAGCTGAGGAACGCCATCCAACTAACAGAGGGTTTGATTATTTCGTTGGCTATGAACAAGATTCAAAAGCATTTGACCCTATTCTTGATAAAAATGGAAATGTCGCTGAAATTAAAGGGCACACATCAAATATATTCGTAAAGCATGCAAAAGAGTTCTTATCTGAAAATAAAGATAATAAATTTGCCCTCACTATGACTTTTAGAGAGCCGCAGCGTCCATGGTACGCCGTACCACAAGAAGATCTTGATGCGGTGGCACATATTGACCCAATAGTTCCGAATATGCCAGGCATTGATCAAGAGTGGCTTAAAAAGATGACGAAAAATAATTATGCCGCTATTCATGCACTTGACCGCGCCGTAGGTGAGGTGTTGGATGAGCTAGATCGATTGGGCTTAGCGGAAAATACGATCGTCATTTATGTTGGCGATCACGGCATGCTTATTGGTCATCACGGTTATTTTGGACGCGGTGCCGTCGGTGCCATAGCGGGCGACGAAGTGGTGGGTAGTGAAAATATTGCAAACCTTTTTGATGAGGCGATAAAAATACCAATGATTATTCGCTGGCCTGGTAAAATAAAACAAAATATTGCTCTTGAACAACCCGTATCAAATACTGATATTTTTCCAACCATACTAAGTATGCTGAATATTGAAACTCCAGATTATGTTACGCCAGAAGGTAAGGATCTTACGCCTTTGTTAAAAAGGGATGAATTAAGTTCATCAGTCCCCGTATTTGCGCAATATAATATGGAAAACTTTGGTATTGCTCACCTGAGAATGGTCCGTTTTGAAGATTGGAAATTGATTAAAAGGTTTGGTCTCAGGGCGAATGCTGATTTGGTTGATGAGCTTTACAATGTGAAAAATGATCCGGGTGAATTGAATAATCTAATCAACCAAAACGAACATCAAATCATACGCGAAGAATTAGAAAGCCTATTGCGTGAATGGTTATTAAAAATTGATGATCCCGTTTTACATTAATTTATGTATTTCCGGTGAGCCTGCTTTTAAGAACGCGCATTGTATTTTCTATAGAAGGATTGTTGGGAAATAATTGCAGTAGTTTTTCTGCGTAAATAATTGCTTTTTGATAGTCGCCCATATTTGCAAAATGATTGAGCAGCATCATATTTAAATTAGCATCATTCTCGGCATATTTTATGGCATTCCTTAAGACATTATAGGCATCATTCCCTCGTCCCATGTCGGTTAGTGCAACAGCATAGACATATGAATATTGAGGGTTCTCTGGCGCTGCCTGAACCGCTATTTTCAAATGGTTCATCGCTTTTGATGATTGTTTTTCGCGAATAAGAAAGAGCGCTTTAGCATAATTTAAATCCGCATCATCAGGCAAAAAGCTTAATCCCATATCAAGTGTTTTTCCGTCATTGAGCGCGTCTTGCTGGTTTTTAAAAATATCTGCAAGATTTATATAACTGGCCGGAAAAAAAGGATCAATTTTAATGGCGTCTAAATATAGATCTTTTGCCGCCTCGGTTTCATTTTGCATCGTTTTGAATATGCCAAGGTTAAATCGCCCTTCGCCGCGCCACATCACTTGATCCTGCGCCGTGAGAAATTCATCAAGTGCCATATTATAAGCATCTTTATCTTTCTCATTTAGACGATTGATATTCATATCTGATAATGAATTTACAACCTCCACTCGGATTGCTTTAAAAGGGTCATTTAAATATGGGGATAATAATATTTCCCGATCAGAAACTGGTATAAATGTACTTCCTCTGATGGCCCCTAAACGAATAAGAGGTTCTTTGCTCTGTAATCCATTTTCAATAAATTCTGCACTTTCCGCATTGGGGAAGTTCGGTAATAAATTATAGGCGCTCGCTCTGATGATAACTGGAATATTTTCATCATTGAGCAATTGTTTTAAAGCTGTCTCTGAATTTGGGACGCCTTTTAAGACATTTTGTAAAATTTCGCCGTAATGAATTTCACGGGTTTGTTTTTCGCCAAACCAAGTATTTATTTTATCTGCTGCCCATTCTGGTGTTTGACCAGTATGACATGATGAGCAGGCATCTGGACTTGATGTCTTATGATTTAAATCTGGCCTTGGAATTCGGAAACTATGATCGCGGCGATTATCAACACCCATATATAAATTATCACTCATATGGCAATTCACACATTGTGCACCTGACGATGTTTTTAAATGATTATGATGATTTGGTGTGTCAAAAAATTCTGACTGATGACAGGTGGTGCAGAGGGCATTGCCTTCAGCTTTTAAATTGAGGCTGTGTGGATCATGACAGTCACTGCATATCACGCCTTCTTTATACATTTTGCTCTGTAGGAATGAGCCCCAAACATATACTTCTTCTTTAATCTGTCCATCTGGGTAGTAATCGGGCATCAATATTGGCGACGGTGAAAAAGCATCTAAGAATTTATCCTGTGAGTTAAAACCATCCGTTAAAGGCGACCTTCTTGAATGGCAAGCGGCACAAACTTCGATTTCTGATTGGTCGCGAATACCATTGCTCCAGCTCATTGTTTTTGCGCCTTCGATTAATGTCCAATTGCCATCATCGTTATCAATGTTTTTCATATCTCCTTGGTGGCATGATGCACAGCCCACGTTGATATTCTGCCAATTTGTATTGAATGTATCGGTTGCGGTATCATAATTTCTTTTTAATCCTGTTGAGTGACAATCGGCGCACATTCCGTTCCAGTTTTGCAATGGTTGTTGCCAGTGAAGACGGTCATTTTTTGGAATGTGATCTTCGCCATAAATGTGAAACCATTGTTGCCCTCCTTGTTCGATGGGGCGACTGTCCCACGAATAGGGTAGTGTTTGATATTTTCCATTATCTGATTTTATTAAATATTGCTGTAGCGGTTCAAAACCAAAGGTATATTCCACCTTATATTTTTGATTTTCCAAATCGACCCAAAATTCATTATTTTTTTTATAGAATTTAACAGGTTCATCATTTATTGAAATTTCGACATCATTGAAATCACCAAGTACTGAACTGTCATCTGCTATTTGCATTGATTTCTGATGATGAGATCTATTCCACTCTTGCCATTCACCTTGATGACAACTTTGACAATTTTCTCCACTAGGATGATTTGCAGGAATGTTGATTATGCGAGAATTTTGGGCCCATGCTAGGTTATCTGATGATTTAACAAAAAAGAAAACAAGAGTAGATAATAAAAGTGTCGTGAGAAAAAGTAGGGCAATATTTTCTTTTAACAGTTTCATCAAAATTTACTCTCTAAAGCCTTTATCT
>NZ_CBFIEP010000069.1:0-16139 GCF_965661635.1 Pseudemcibacter sp.
CTAGTTGAATGTAGGGGTTTTATCGCCTATTTTATAGGCTAATAGGTCTTTCAAGGCAATATCTATTAATGGTATCAATACAACCTCAAACTCCGCCAAGAATTCACGAAAGCCAACTCCGGCACCAATATGCCATAAAAATGCATACATATAAATAATTAGCCCCGTTTGACGGTCAAATGTTGTCTTACTTCAGTAATTTATTAAAGTAAAGTGTGATGAGAATAAATGCATGCTATGCAATAAGTCCATCAAATCCGTAAAGGTAGAAGTTATTAGAAGAACTCGTTCCAATGCTATCATTCCAAGTTGGTTGCCATGTTATAAAATCAATTGTTCCATCTTTATCATAATCACCCCAAGCTATAGGCTGACCTATAATGTCGGAACTAGCGAGATTAAATTCTACAAAATTTCCAGAACCATCGTTTACAAAGACAATAGGTAACTGATTTTTAACGCTAGTACCCACTAGATCATCATCTCCATCATCGACGATGTCTATTAGTTCCCAAAAGTTTGTCCATTCTAGCCTAGAACCGAACGTGTCTTCAAATTCTATTGGATTGAAAAGTTTTTCGATAGTTACGTCTACAAATACGTTTTGCTTGTACGTCATCAGGGAAAGTTGGTCTGACGGGATACAGACGATACAAGGCCCTGCCCACCTTTGGCAGAGATCGTGAGTTCGAACCTCGAAGGGTGTCCCAAATATTTGCAAATATATTCATCTAGTTCTAGAGTTCAGATAATATCTAACCAAATATCACTAAGGGAATAAAAATGACAGGTCGTTTGTTTTTACTTACAGTGCAATTTGCAATGATACTTTCTGGATGTGAAATGGATTTAAGTAAAGAGAATAGGCTATCGACGTCAAAATTTGGTGAAATGCCGGATGGGCGTGATATCACCAAATACACAATTACCAATAAATCAGGTTCAAGCATCGAAGTCATTAACCTAGGTGGTATTATTGTATCAATAAATTTGCCTGACCTTAAGGGCAATATGGGGGATATTGTGTTAGGTTACGATAACGTGACACAATATTTGCAGGAAAGTCCTTATATGGGCGCTATTGTCGGCCGTTATGCAAACCGAATTGCAAATGGAAAATTTTCCATTGATAATGAGGAATACACCTTAGCGCAAAATAACGCCCCAAATGCCCTTCATGGTGGATTAGAAGGATTTGATAAGAAAGTATGGTCTGCCAGCCCGTTTGAAACAAATGAAAATGCGGGTGTTATATTATCATTAATCAGCGAAGATGGTGACCAAGAGTATCCCGGTTCTTTAAAAGTAGAAGTGACCTATACATTTGATGATCAAAATCAACTTACCGTCGATTATAAAGCGACTACCGATAAATCAACCGTGATTAATATTTCACAACATTCCTATTTTAATTTAAATGGTCATAATTCAGGTCAAATCGGCGATCATGAAATGATGATTAATGCCAACCACTATACCCCCATTAACGATACGCTCATTCCAACTGGTGAAATTGCCAGGGTTGAAAATACACCTATGGATTTCCGAAAAGCAAAGCCAATTAACGAAGACATAAATACGGATTTTAAACAATTGGAATATGGTCTTGGGTATGATCATAATTGGGTTTTAAATCAAGATGAATTTTCACAAGCTGCAAAGGTTTATGCGCCAAAAAGCGGTAGAATAATGGAAATATATACGGATCAGCCAGGTATTCAATTTTACTCAGGAAATTTTATCGATGGAATGAGTTATGGGAAAGATAACTTCGCATACCCCAAGCGCGGCGGGTTTTGTCTTGAAACACAGCATTTCCCGGATAGCCCAAACCATAAAAATTTTTCGTCAACGCTTTTAATTCCAAGCGAAACATTCGAAAGCAAAACAGTTTTCAAATTTTCAGTAAGACAATAATAAGATATTTTTCTATTTCAATGTAATTAATTTATTTGGGTTTAAGAACCATGGCGTTACAAAGGCCGGCATATTTGAAAGTGGTAATATCTCTTCTGGAAGATCAATTCCCAAAGTATTAATCATAAAATCCCGCCTCTTTTGACATCTTTCATAACAATCAGGGTGTTTTGATTTTAACTGGTTTCGCAAATCTTCATCTGCGATAACAATGCCATCTTCCATGCGCGTTGAGCCATATATCTTTGATGACGGGATGACATCAACCTGAAACATCATCCCTGATCTGATCGGAATATCTGATCCTTTATATATTGGTGAACTTACCCATTCATCTAAATGAATAAGATGGCCCGCATTAAGAAAAATACCATACTTTTCAAATGGTAAAGTATCATAAATTGCATCATGCAGGACGCTTCCTTTTGTGCCTATTTTCATTTTGCTGAACCAATCCGCCATTGCAACAAAATAAGGTCCCGCGAAGTTATCGATATAATCCTGTGCATTTGATGGTAAATCGTTTACATCTTCCGCTACCCAACCTGCTCGACATGTGTTACTACCCCAAAAACAGACATTAAATGAAAAGACTTCACCTTTTCGAACAGTTCGGCCCTGTGGGCCACATAGGCCCGGTAGATCACCCCCTGAAAAAGTAGGATGACATCCAAGCGGTTCGCCGTCCCATTCGATAAATTTTGCAATTTCATGATCCGTCATACCGTCGCGCATGCCAAATAAAATTCTTTTTGCGGCTTCAGATGCTTTAATATTCGTATGTTCAAATATTGCAATTTCATCCACTGAAACAACACTCCTAAAACCATAAGCAGGATGCATGAATAGATCAGATGCATTTTCAACATTTTCAAACCCTGCGACTGACCGTGCCGCATCCGCAATAAAGCTCGGAATATCTAGTGCTTGCTTTCCTAATGGTTCTTCGTTTTCGCTAAAATATTTCCACCCTACGGCTCCGACGATAGAATTTTCATTCATTTTCTCTGATTTAAAGATCGCGGATAAAGTTCTGCTTTTATCGCGTCCTTGATCAAGTAGTGAAAACGGTTGATATAATTCACTGCGAATATCGCCATTTCGATAAAGCGGGCTATGATCAAGGTACCCCTCACATTCATTTCCAACGACAATGAGTGGTTTTTCATCACGCCTAACAATCAATAAAATTTCTTCAAAACGAGGATCAATATTTGTCGCCCATGTTAAATTGGCGAAATGCTCCCTGTCCCCATAGATAAGCAAATGAGAATAGTCACGATCAGCCATCGCGTCCTGCATCATTACTATGCGATCCCGGAATTCGTCTAACGAGATCGCAGCAGGCTTTTCACCAATTCCAAACTCTGGCCATTCAATTTCTCTGACAGTTGCCTTATTCATTTTACGTTCCTCATTTTGATAATATTTTCAGGAATACCTTTTGTATCCGTTTTATAAATTAGTAAATCACCTGCAAATTCTTCATTTGCTAACTGGTTATCATCCAGCCCATCTTTTGCCGTCGTTACAAACAACCATGATAAATCAGGCCCACCAAAAGCAACACATGTAGGCTGAGAGACCGGCACCTTAAGAATATAATCAATTTCGCCGTTGGGTGCATATCTAACAACCCTACTGCCACCCCACTGGGCATTCCAAAGATAGCCCTCTTGGTCAATTATTGAGCCATCTGGAAAAATATCTTCATTTGTTATCGCGAAGGTATTATCATTCGTTGGTATTCCTAATGCGGCATCAAAGTCATAAACATCAATTCTATTATTCGTGCTATCGGCAAAATACATTTTTTTGCTATCAGGGCTCCAACATAATGAATTGGAAATGAGAATATCTTCTAAGAGTGGAACGGCTAATTTCTTCTCAGCCAAATCCAAACGATATAAGCGGCCACGCGCATCTCCACCATTATTATCTTCGACCATAGTCCCCGACCAGAACCTGCCCTGCCGATCAACCCGACCATCATTAAAACGAATTTGATTATGATGCTCTAGCGGTTTAGATAACCATTTTAAGATATTTTTTTCAGGATTATACTTTGCAAAGCCATTTTCAAAAGCCGCGATGAACCACTTTTCATCATCCGTAAACCCAAATGAACACAGTCTTTCAGGAGTATCATAATGTCCTAACTTTTTTGAAGATGGGTTATAGTGATAAAGGCGGCTTTCCTGAATATCCGTCCACCAGATGGTCTCCGTTCGGTGGTCCCAAATCACACCTTCCCCAAGCGTGTTACCAACCTTAATTCTATCAAATAATTCTAAATTCATAATCTGACTATTACCACCAGGTCGCATATAAAGCGATTAAGATACATATAACCATCAGGGATTGAATATTGAAACTACGGCTTGTTGAAAAATCCATTTGTCTAATATCAACGGCTTGTGGGTGATCTTCTTGCTTGCCCATTAATGAAACGATAATTGCAAGCGCTAAACAAATTAAAAATACAATTCCAACCCTGTCCATAAACGGAAGATCAGGAAGCATATAATAAAATCCACAAGAAAGAATGAATGAACCAACCGCTGCGGCAATTGCGCCATTGGCTGTCGCTTTTTTCCAAAAGAGACCTAGCATAAAAATAACAACGATACCTGGTGTAAAAAATCCTGTGAAATCTTGAATGAATTTAAAACCCTGATCAAAGCTTTCAAGAAGCGGTCTTGCAAAGATCATCGCAATTAAAAGTGACGTAAAACTAACAATTCGACCTATGAAAACATAATGTGATTGTTTTTTTTCGGGCCTATAGTAACTATAAATATCCATCGTGAATATCGTTGAAATACTATTGATCATCGACGCTAATGATGACACAATCGCAGCAACCAACGCCGCAAATATTAATCCCTTAAGTCCAACAGGCATTAAATTCATCATGGTTGGATAAGCTTGGTCAGGGCGATCAAGATCAGGCGCTAAAGTAACCGCGGCAATTCCTGGCAAGACGACGATAATTGGCATCAATAATTTCAAGAAAGCAGCAAAGGTCATTCCTTTTTGTGCTTCGTTTATGCTTTCAGCAGCAAGAGCACGCTGAATGATATATTGGTTAAAGCCCCAATAAGAAAAATTCATGACCCACATACCACCAACAAGCACTGAAATGCCCGGAAGATCATTATAATAAGGATTATCTTTGCTTAAGATCATATCGAATTTTTCTGGGAACTGCTCCATCAGTATGTTTGCACCATTAAGAACACCCGAACCCTCACTTATAAGATTAAGCGTTACGTAAGATAGAAATAACCCACCAAAAACAAGCAGAACGACTTGAATAATATCGGTGAATGCAACGGCCTTTAATCCGCCATAAAGAGAATATGAAAGAGCAAAAACGGCAAGAAATATCATGCCATATACCATTTCAAATCCTGTAATAGTGTAAATGGCCAATGCCCCTAACCAAAGGATCGACGTTAAGTTAACAAAGATATATAATGCCATCCAAAATGTGGCCATAATCATTCGAACACTATGATTATATCGTTGTTCAAGATACTGAGGCATTGTGTAAATTTTTTGTTTCAAGAAAACTGGGAGCATATATTTGCCGACAACAAGCAAGCCAATCGCCCCCATCCATTCATAAGACGCTATCCCTAAACCAATCGCATAACCTGAACCAGACATTCCTATAATTTGCTCCGCAGAAATATTGGCTGCGATTAAAGATGCACCAATAGCCCACCACGGCAATGATTTACTAGCGAGGAAATAATCTTCCGTATTTTTTTCACGACCGTCTTTTTCACGGGAAACCCAAATCGCCAATGAGATTAGACCGATGACATAGGCAGAAAAGACAATAATGTCTAAATTTTCTAGTCTCATATATGGTCCTCATCTTTATTCAGGTTAATCGAAATATTAAAAGTATTATTCTTACTAGGTGCGCCCCGCATCAATAACAAAACTTTGCCCAGTTATCATTTTACTATCGGAACTGGCTAAAAATATCGCTAATTTTGCAACATCTATGGGCATGATACGGTCCTTTAAAGCGACCAATTTCTTCCATTCTTCTTCCGCTTCGGGGGTTAGCCACTTTTCGATTTGCCGGTCGGTAATAACCCACCCCGGCAAAATAGCATTTACCCTAATATTATTGTCACCATAATCTTTTGACAAAGCTTTCGTCATGCCAACCAAACCCGCCTTTGCCGTAACATAAGCAGGCATATTTGCAGGACCCAAAAGGGCGTTTATGGAACTAAAATTAATAATTGATCCTTGATGATTTAACTTCATACTTTCATAAACTGCTTTTGAAGCAAAGAAAGCCGGATCAAGGTTCACTGCCAGAGAGGCGCGCCATTTTTCTTCATTCATTTCCTCTGGCGTATGTCGTTCATCATTGGCAACATTGTTAATAAGCGCATATATTGGACCAAATTCTTTGATGGCGTCAGCGATTGCGTTTTCCAATGTATTCACATTGGTAACATCAACTTTTTTAAACCATGGTTTGTGAAATTGATCATTCATCAAATCATCGCATAATTGACGCGCATTTATTTCATCATAATCGATAAATGCAACCCTCGCTCCTTGCGCGGCAAAGGCGCGAACCATTTCAGCGCCAATTCCAGTGGCACCACCAGTAATGAAAACATGTTGATCTTTTAAATCATGATAGATTGTTGTTTTATTGCTATTCATCAGTGAGATTCCCGCTTTACTTCGGAACTGCTTTTACCAACTAGAAAATCAAGGTCTGCGCCTTCATCTGCCTGCAAAACATGATCAATATATAATTTATAATAACCCCTGCCATATTTAGGTGCAGTTTCTGGGCCCTGCCAATTTGCTGCTCTTCTTTCGAATTCCTCTTCTGAAATTAATAAATCCAATGATCTTGCTGGGCCATCAAAACGGATGACATCACCATCTTCAACGAATGCTAATGGACCTGCGCTTTCCGCCTCAGGACTAACATGCAGTATAACTGTACCAAATGCCGTGCCACTCATTCTCGCATCGGAAATGCGCACCATATCTCGCACCCCTTTTTCCAGTAATTTTTGAGGAATTGGCATATTCCCAACTTCTGGCATTCCGGGATATCCTTTTGGTCCACATCCTTTAAGAACCAATATAGAATTCTGATCTACATCCAGTTCGGGGCTATCGAGCCGCGCTTTTAAATCTTCTATATTTTGAAAAACAACCGCTTTTGCCTCGTGAACCAATAATTCTTCCGTTGCTGCACTGGGTTTAATAATCGCTCCTCTTGGGGCTAAATTTCCTTTTAAAACCCAAATTCCAGCATTTTTCTTTACTGGCTTTTCTAGCGAACCCAGAACATCATCATTATAAACTTCTGACATATCCGCTATTTCACCGATTGTTTTTCCGGAAACTGTTTCAATATCGCTATTTAATAAATGACCGAGTGATTTTAAAATGGCCGGAACGCCACCGGCATAATGAAAATCTTCCATCAAATATTTACCAGACGGCTGAATATCAACCAAGAGTGGAATGTCTTTCGTGAGTATATCAAAATCATCTAAATTTAGATTGACCCCCATCCTTCCCGCAATTGCCTGAAGATGTATTACGGCATTTGTTGATCCCCCAATTGCCGCTAGCACGCGAATACCATTTTCCATCGCCTCTCTTGTTAAATAAGAGGAAAGCTTTTGGTCTTCTTTAACAAGTTCTACAATTCGATTTCCTGTTAAGTGAGACATGGTTTTTCGGCGCGCATCAACTCCCGGCGCCGTACCATTAAATGGCATTGATAAACCCATCGCTTCAACCACACATGCAAATGTTGATGCGCTGCCCATTGTCATACATGTTCCTGTTGAGCGAGACATTCCTGCTTCCGCATTCATAAATTCTTCCATTGACATTTTACCTGCACGCACATCTTCGCTGAATTTCCAAACGTCAGTACCTGAGCCAATATCTGCGCCACAATGTTTTCCATTAAGCATCGGACCCGATGAAATTATCATTGTCGGTAAATCTACACTGGCGGCCCCCATTAACTGTGCTGGTGTGGTCTTATCACAGCCCCCAAGCAGCACGACACCATCTATAGGATTACCTCTAATGCTTTCTTCTACATCCATTGAAACGAGATTACGAAACAACATCGCCGTCGGACGCATAAGCGCCTCTCCCGTGGACATAACAGGAAATTCAAGTGGCAGTCCGCCAGCCTCCCAAACGCCGCGCTTCACATATTCAGCAATATCTCTAAGGTGAGAATTACAGGGTGTTAGTTCGGACCATGTGTTGCAAATACCAATTACGGGACGACCGTCAAAAACATGATCCGGCAGTCCTTCGCTTTTCATCCAGCTTCTATGGATGAAACCGTCTTTGTCATTTTTACCAAAACTTTCGGTGCTGCGTGCTTTATTTTTTTTATCGTTGGACATCGTTAACCCAAAAATTTTTCATCAAATTTAGCCATTTATATTATTTATATGATAATTAATCAAATAGAATCATATCAAACCCACAAAACTTATTAAAACAGACTTATTTATCTAGTAAAGCCATTACTTCTGATATCAACATAGTAGCTTCTTGTTTTGCAAGTTCAGGCATTTTATTTTTAATAGCGAAATATACTTTTTCATGTGCCTTCACATCTGCGTGGCGAACACCTTTTTGCCTATTCGTATATTTTATACTGGAACGTAATGCCGTTTCAGAAAGGTTTTTCAACTGTTTGAAAAATCTATTGCCACTAGCATCCAATAAAGCCAGATGAAATTCTATATCAGCTTCAAGCGGATCGTCTAAACCGTTCTCAGCAGATTGCATTCGCTCTAAGGCCGTTCCTATTTTTTCAATATCATCGATATTTTGCTTTTGGGCTGCTATCTCAGCTGCTGCAGGCTCCACAGCCAATCTAATTTCAGTAAATTCTCTCAGCAAAGAAAGCGATACAGTCTTTTTCAAAAACCATTCTAAAACCTCTTCATCTAATATGTTCCAATTCTCTTCAGATCGAACTTTAGTGCCTTGACGTGGTCTTGAACTCAGCATTCCCTTAGAAGTTAGCATTTTGACAGCTTCGCGAATAATACTTCTGCTTACATTAAACTGCTCGCAGAGTTCTGCTTCTGTTGGAAAAGCTTTGTTATTATCGTATTCACCCATAACGATTGATTGACCTAGGTCGCTCATAATATTTTGTGTTAAATTTCTGCCGCGTCCTAAATCCATTTATATTTACTCGATTGCCTTCATTATTATTAAGTTATATTCACGAATTTCATGATAATATATATCACACCATAGATTAAGAACTTGCAAGTGTCTTTAAAGAATTACTATTCATGATAGCGGTATGATGATCTCAGCTTTTAGTCCAGGTTTGTTATCAAGAAGGCTAAGTTCAAACTTATGAATTTTTAAGATAACAGATACCAAATAAAGCCCAAGCCCCATTCCACCTTCTTTACGTTCTGGCGAAAGACGTGCAAATCTTTGCAAGGCTTTCTTTCTATCCGCGCTTGGAATACCGGGACCATCATCGGCAATCATAATAGAAATATGATCCTTATTTCTTATCGCGCTTATACTAATGTCCGCGCCCCTTCCGGCATATTTAATCGCATTTTCAATCAAATTTGAAAGAGCCTGCGCCATCAACTGAGCATTCATTTTAACTTTAATGTCTTGATCTATCGAAATTGACGTGGAAATTGTCATTTCACTTTCTTCGACCAAAGGAATATATAATTCTGACACATCATTCAGTAGATCAAATAATCGAACATCTTCCATTTGACTATTCACAATACCCGTTTCAAGCCGAGCAACATTTAGAAGTGCATTTAAATCTTTTAAAATTCTATCCGTTTCAAATATTGCTTTTTCAATATCAATAGCGGTCGATGACTGCTCATCTAGTTTTAGATAACTTTGTTCCAAATGACCGCGAAGACGCGTGAGCGGGCTTCTTAAATCATGTGCCATGCTTTCAGTTGCTACACGAAGCTCATTAATCAAATCATCGACTTTACTAAGCATTTCGTTGAGCGTTTCTGATAACTGATCAAATTCATCATTTTGTTTGGTAACAGGAATACGTTTTGAAATATCACCCCCCATGATGGAACGAGCTGTATTATCAATGGACTTTAATCTCCTTAAAACAAGCCTTGAAAACACGGCGCCCCCAATTGTCGCAAGTATAATCATCAGCACTATTGCGCCAATCATTGCACCTGTAAGCGTGTTTTGAAAATCACGTCTAGCCCGCATATCGCGACCGACTAATATTTTTGCACCCAGACCAAGAGAATAGGCGCGCGCACCAACCAATATAGATTGACTGGTATCCCTACGAATTAAAGTCACTATGGTCCATTCACCATCAGTTGTAATGTCGTTAGGCCATTGTAAAAGGTTTCCAACAATCGGTTGATTATTAGGAGCTGATAATAAATATACCGCGTCCCCATCCGCGTTCTCAATTCTACGCGATAATGCCGCACGAAGTCCGGGAATGCCATTTGCGATATATTCTTCTTCTAGTGCACGAATTTCCGTTTCGACTACCTCGGCAACTTCATTTTCAATCACTTCTACCGTCGAAAAATAAATATAACCAAGTACTGCGCCAATTGTGACCACATTAAACAATAGATAAGTCAGAATATTGCGCGCATATGCACTCTTGGGAAACATTGATAATGAATTCATGAAACGTTACCAATTTTATAACCAGCCCCACGGACAGTTTGAAGAAGCTGCGTTTCAAAGTCATGATCAATTTTTGCCCGAAGTCGACTTATATGTACATCAATCACATTTGTATGAGGATCAAAATGATAATCCCAAACCTGCTCAAGTAACATATTTCTGGTGACAATTCGCCCCTTATGACGCATTAAATATTCGAGAATCTTATACTCCCTCGGTTTTAAATCGATTACCTTATCACCACGTCGTACTTGACGGCTCCTAATATCCAGCTCCAAATCGGCCACTTTCATGACATCCGATGTTGACGTTCCCTCGCCGCCCCGTCTAAGAACGGCTTCTATTCGCGCAAGAAGTTCTGAAAATGCAAATGGTTTGGAAAGATAATCATCGGCACCCGCTTTTAACCCTTCAATTCGGTAATCGAGTTCACCTAATGCAGATAGAAATATAACCGGCGTTTTGACCCCTTCCGATCTTAAGGCCTTAAGAACAGATATACCATCAAGTCTGGGTAACATCCGGTCTAATACGATCGCATCATACTCATTTGAGACGGCATCTGATAAGCCATCAATCCCATTATCTATGATTTCAGCGACATGACCATGCTGCACTAATCCTTTTGCGACATGTGATGAAATCTCATGATCATCTTCAATGATTAAAACGCGCATATTTTTCCTTTGAAACTATAGATAATTTTAACCTTAAACCGCATTATAAGAATATTTTCTCATAAATGAAAAGCCATATTGCCTAGCTTTAAATTAATAATTGAAATTATAAAACAGACAATATGGCTATATCATGGAAGTTAGTAATTACACCCTTTCAAGTGGAACAGCAATGAAACGATTGCCGTTCTTATTCTTCACGCGAAGGAGGACCGCTTCACGTTCTTCTTCTAAGGCTTTGGCAATCACATCACGGATATCATCAAGAGAACTAACCTTAACATTATTAACACTTTCAATTTTATCGCCAATGCGCACATTTTTTCTTGCGGTAACACTTTCTGGGTCAACATCAACGACTTCTAATTTTTCATTAAGGGCAAGCCCTAATTTTGGAAGCTCGTCTCCTCTGCCGCTGAATGATGCTTTCGTGACTTTGGGTTCTTCCATAGTACCGACCTTTAAGTCGATGGTTTTTTCTCGTTCTTCGCTCCAGATGCTAACTTCTACGGTACTATCGGCTTCCGACAGAGCGACACTTTTGGTTAAATCACGCAGATCATCAATGTTTTCACCATTAAAGCTTAAAATCACATCACCTGCGCGAAGCCCTGCTTTTTCCGATGGACCACCTGAAACGACATCTGAAATTAGCGCACCTCGTTTGCTATCAAGTCCTAAGCTATCCGCGATATCATCAGTAACTGGTTGGATGCTTACGCCAATCCAACCACGTTCAACCGTGCCATCTTCGATAAGGTCGGCGACTATATTCTTTGCCATTTCTGCAGGGATCGCAAAACCGATACCGACATTACCACCACCCGGAGAATAAATCGCCGTGTTAACGCCGATAACTTCACCATTTTGATCAAATAAAGGCCCACCCGAATTACCCTTATTAATTGGGGTATCCGTTTGAATAAAATCATCATAAGGACCGGAGCCAATTTCACGACCGCGCGCCGATACAATCCCTGAGGTCACTGAACCATGTAGCCCAAATGGTGATCCCACTGCAAAAACACTGTCACCTACTCGTGTTTGATCAGAATTGCCCCAATCAACGGCGTCAAATGTTTCGTCTTCATCGATCTTAAGCACGGCCAAGTCTGTTTTGGGGTCCGTTCCCAGGACGTTTGCTTTTAATTCACGACCGTCTTTTAATCGAACAGTTACTTCTTCAGCGTCATCAACAACATGGTTATTGGTAATGACAATGCCGTCGGCTTCCACAATAAAACCAGAGCCAATTGACGATGGTTGCGAATATCCCCTACCCGGTGCCCTTTCATTAGAGCCACCGCCGCGTCGAAACTCTTTAAAAAATTCTTCAAACGGGCTTCCAGGCATATTGGGTATGCCTCGAAATTCTTGGTTTATATTAGATTTAACCTTACCTTTCGCAATGACTTGCACAACTGCTGGGCTTACATTTTCAACGAGATCTGCAAGGTTTCTTGTTTCAGAAAACTGATTTATCTGCTTTACTTTCGCAACTTCATTATTGTTCGACGTTGTCGCCTGTGAGGCCATATGACCAATGGCAAAAAGACTGGTACCTATGAGTAAACCTGATACAAATGTTTTTACATATTTAACTTTACGCATTTTTTATCTCCTTAAATGCTTTAATGGATAATTGGAGAATAAATGCGCAACATGAAATTATTCTGTCTTGAACATTAAAAAAATTTAATGTTCACTTTAATTGCCCCTCTACAGAAAACATCTAGGTTAAGAAATATTAAACCTATTTAGCTTAAACTCTGTGCTTATGCAGGATTTATGGTGTAAGTTTATGGAAAATAAAGTAAAAGTTTTAAAGTCTTTTAAAAGCGTAAAACGTTTTTATAAAGTTTCCTCGGCTGCCATAGTCCATTTTTTACTCATTACCTTCTTTTTATCATTTACTGTAAATGCGCAAGATATACTTTCCAATGTTGACCTATCCGCTGAAGAACGCCAATGGATTTCTGAACATCCTATTTTAACAGCAACCAATAATATGGATTTAGTTCCTCTTGATTTTGTAAGAGACAATATACCAAAAGGCTTTGCTATAGATTATTTAAATCTAGCCGCAAAGAATGTCGGTCTTAACATCGAATATAAGAATGGCTTATCTTGGGATGAGCTTGTTAAAAAGGTGCAAAACAAAGAAATCGATATAACCCATAGTTTAATGATTAATGAGGAACGCGAAGAATATCTTAATTTCACTAAGCCGTATCTCGATATTCCAATCGTCAATTTTGGCCGCAAAGGCTCGTCAAGGATTAATAGCATTGCCGATATGGAAAATAAAAGAATTGGCGTTATTCAAGGATGGGCTATCACAGATTATTACCGTGAAAATCATCCCGAATTTGAACTTATCGAATATAGCACCATAAAAGATGCTCTTAATGGTCTCTCTTCAAAAGAAGTAGATGTTGTAACTGGCTCCCTCTTTACGTTGGAATATTTTATATCGCAAAATTTCATGAATGACCTTGAAGTCATTGGTGATGATTATGCCTTTAATTCTAACAACATTGTTGAACATCGCATTGCCACCAGAAAAGATTATCCAATATTGAGAGATATTCTACAAAAAGGCATGGATGCCATTACATTTGAAGAATATAAATTATTAGCAGAACGTTGGGGCACAAAAACAGAAATTGTTCAGAATATTGATTTCACAAAAGAAGAGCTTCAGTGGATTAAAGAAAATCAAACTATACGTATAACGAACAAGACAGAAATGGCGCCCATAGATTTTAACCAAGGCGGTGGCGCAACCGGTCTTTCAATTGATTATATTAATCTTATCGCAGAAAAAATCGGAATTAAAACCGAATATGTAAACGATCCGAATTGGAATAGATTACTTGAATTGGTAAAAAATAAAGAACTTGATATGACACACAGTCTGGTTAAGACAGATGAACGTGAGGAATATCTCAATTTCACGAAACCTTATTTGCATGTTCCATGGGTTTATTTCGGTCGCAAAGGTGATCCAAAAATAAACTCAATAATGGATCTAGAAGGCAAAAAAATCGGCGTTATTGAAGGCTCCCTCCCTTGGAATATTTATAACAGGGATTATGATCATCTTAATATTAAAGGTTATCAATCCGCAGATATTGCCCTTAATGATTTATCATCAGGTGTCATTGATATTTATATCAATTTAGTTGCAACGACGAATTATAAAATTAAACGAAATCTCATTACCAACATTGAAGTCAATGGCAAGGACTTTTATCCAAAAAGTAAAAATCAAGGAGAATTCCGTTTAGCGTTTAATAAAGATCGTGGGATCTTAAAATCTATTTTTGAAAAAGGCATGGATGCTGTTACCGAAGGTGAATTTTCAGCGCTTTCAACTCAATGGTACACCCATATAAATTACAATATAAATATAAACTTAAGCGCAGAAGAGCGTGCATGGTAAAATAGCAATAACGGAATGCGCATTGCTGTTGACGATAATAGCACAGCGCCGTTCGCATTTATAGATGAGAACGTTAGATTATCCGGGGTATCTGGAGATATTATAGCTAGAATTTCAGAAACCTTAGATTTTCAATTCAGTTTTGTAGAAATATCAATTTGGAAAGAAGCTTTCGAGCAAGTGTCCAAAGATGAAAGTCAAATTTTACCTGCTGTGATAGCAACTGAAGCGCGCAAAAAAGATTTTCATTTTACAGCCCCTTACTATTCAGAAACTAATATGATTTTTGCTCTAAAGGAAAATATTAATTTACGAAACATGAGTACCTTAACTGGCTATAAGGTTGCTCAAATCGAAGGTGATGCTAAGGTTCAATTTATCAGAGAAAATTATCCCGGAATTGAAATAATAGAGGTGGAAACGCCCGCAATTGCTCTACAAATGGTGAGTAATAAAGAAGCCGATGCATATATTGGAATTATGTCAAGAACACTCCATTATTTAAATTCTGAAGGAAATACAAATATTGGTGTAGTCGGTGAGACCGAGATTAATACTAAATTATCAATCGGCATAGGGAAAAATCATACTTTACTAGCTAGTATACTTAATAAAGCATTAAAGGCTATTCCAGAAACAGAAAAGCAGCAAATTATTCAAAAATGGATGGCGGTACAAGTCGTTCCAAAAACAGACTATACATTGTTAATGAGAATAGCAGGTATCGTGCTTTTGATACTCGGCGTTATTATATTCTGGAATAATAAATTAATACGTGAAGTCAATCAACGTATTGCAGCAGAAGAATTTCTTAAAATTGAACAAGAAAAAACATTAAAAGCATTAGAAGAAAATAAAATCCAGTTACTTGAACTTCAATTCCAACGTGAAACCATTGAAAAATCAGCCATCGCCCAAGCAGAACTTATGGATGATCTTGCTCTTATGACGGATGAAATGAGATTAAAAAATGATCTGTTAACCGAAATTATGAATAATACAGGTCACGGTATCGTGGTATTTTCACGAGACTTAAAACTTCAAGCGTGGAACGATACTTTTAAAGAAATCATGAATTTAGAAGACCGAGAATATGAAGAAAACATGGATTTAAGAAACTTTTTCGAAGCCAATATGAATGGCGAAGAAACATATGAATTATCCATTGAAGATTATATTAATGAACTAAAAGAGCGCATTCAAAATAGATCTGAGAAAAACGAATATACCTGGGATAGAGAAAAAAAGAATGGCACTATAATCGAAACTATTCAAAGAATTATGGCTGATGGCACAATTATTAATACATATAAAGATATTACCCTAGAAAGAAAAGAAGAACTCAAAATTCAAGAGATGGCATTAACGGATAGTATGACCACCCT
>NZ_CBFIEP010000070.1:0-5192 GCF_965661635.1 Pseudemcibacter sp.
GGAGATCAAAGCCTCCTTATGAAATAGGCCAATGGATTCTCAAATCATTTGATGACGGACATCTATACTATCAAAATATAATAAAGCGAATAATGTGCTATGAATCAAAAAGATAACAAAAATGATCATATGGCAGCCTATTGGATGCCTTTTACACCAAACCGTACTTTTAAAGAATCCCCGCGACTTTATAATCGGGCTAAAGGCCTTTATTACGAAACCAGCGATGGGCGTCAAGTTCTTGACGCCTTTTCCGGCCTTTGGTGTTCTAATCTTGGTCATTGTCACCCAAAAATCACTGAGGCTATTCAAGATCAGGCTGCAGAACTTGATTACGCCACTGCGTTCAATTTCAGTCATGAAAAAGCTTTCGACCTTGCAAACATCATTGCTGAACAATTCCCAGAAACACTCGATCATGTGTTTTTTACCAATTCAGGATCGGAAGCCGTTGATACGGCCTTAAAGATGGCGCTTGCGTATCACCGTATAAACGGCGAAGGCACGAGAACACGCCTAATTGGTCGCGTAAATGGTTATCATGGTGTTGGGTTTGGCGGCATATCTGTTGGCGGCATGGTCAATAACAGAAAGTTTTTTGGCGGCCTTTTAACAGGCGTGGATCATTTACCATTTCCATACGACGCCGCTGAAGACGCCTTTACCCGCGGCGAGCCAGATACAGACCCTATGAAATATCTTAAAGAATTAGAGCAACTTATTACGCTACACGATGCGTCAACAATCGCTGCCGTAATTGTTGAACCGATGATCGGTTCAGCCGGAATGTTTGTTCCACCTAAAGGATATTTAAAGAAACTACGTGAAATTACAGAGAAGCACGGCATTTTATTAATTTTTGACGAAGTCATTACTGCTTTTGGCCGTCTAGGAGAGGCAAATGCCGCAACATATTTTGGTGTAACACCAGATATTTGCACAATGGCAAAAGCTATCAATAACGCTGCCGTACCTATGGGGGGTGTTATTGCTTCTAAGAAAATATATGATACTTTTCTTGATGGTACTAAAGCGGGTATCGAATTTTTCCACGGCTATACTTATTCTGCACACCCCCTCGCCGTCGCCGCAGCGATCGCCGCTCAATGCATCTATAAAGAAGAAGGTATTTATGAACGAGTAAGAAACAATATCAAATTTTTCGAAGATGGGATGCATAGTTTAAAAGGTGAGCCATTCATTACGGATATCAGAAACTTTGGTCTTGCCGCCGGCCTTACTATTGAACAGCGTGACGGTGTGATTGGTGCCCGTTCACATGATTTCTTCCTGAAAGCCTATGAACATGGTATCAATATCCGCACGAACGGCGATACAATCGCCATTGCACCGATATTGACCAGTAGCAAACAAGAATTAGAACCCATATTTGATATCCTTAAAAAAACAGCGAACGACATTCAATAACAAGCATCATAAAGAAAAACGTAAAGAGAAAAAAATGTATAAAATAGATCATTATATTGGCGGCAAAAATGTCGCCGCAACAGGTGGCCGATCAGCTCCCATTTATGACCCGTCAACTGGTCAGGTTCAAGGTGAGGTCGGGCTTGCAAGTACCGACGATGTCGATACAGCCGTTGAAACAGCTGCGAAAGCCTTCGAAAGCTGGTCAGATACCGGATTAATGAAACGTGTCTCAATCATGTTTAAATTCCGCGAACTTTTAGAACAAAATCGTGATGAATTATGCGAGCATATCGTAAAAGAACACGGCAAAGTTTGGGACGACGCCATGGGTGAATTAACCCGTGGTTTTGAAATCGTTGAAAATGCTTGCGGCATTCCTGAAATGTTAAAAGGTGAATTTTCCGAGCAAGTGGGCAGCGGTATTGATGTTTATAATACGCGCCAAGCACTCGGTGTTGTTTGCTCGATCACCCCTTTTAATTTCCCTGCGATGGTACCGCTTTGGACCATTCCGCTGGCGATTGCCTGTGGGAATACGTTTATTTTGAAACCATCAGAACGTGATCCATCATGTGCAAATGTTATGGCACGTCTATTTTCTGAAGCAGGACTTCCCGATGGCGTTTTTAATGTGGTGCACGGCGATAAAGTGGCGGTTGACCATATTCTAAAACATAATGGCATTGAAGCTGTAAGTTTTGTAGGTTCAACTCCGGTCGCCGAATATATTTACCACACAGGAACAGCCAATAACAAACGCGTTCAAGCACTTGGCGGTGCAAAAAATCATGCGATTATTATGCCTGATGCTGATATTGATCAAGCGGTTGATGCAATGATCGGGGCCGCTTTTGGTTCCGCAGGCGAACGTTGCATGGCATTATCGGTTGCCGTTGCGGTTGGCGATAACGTCGCTGATGAAATGATCACAAAAATTAAAGATCAAGCAGAAAACATCAAAGTTGGGTGCGGCATGTCAGCAGGCAATGAAATGGGACCACTAATCACGAAAGAACATTGCGCGCGTGTTAAAGGTTTAATTTCAGAAGGTGAAAAAGACGGTGCAAAAGTCGTATTAGATGGACGTACTTTTGAAGGCCCTGATGGAAAAGAAGATGGATATTTCTGTGGCCCGACAATTCTTGATAATGTTACAAAAGACATGTCGGTTTATAAAGAAGAAATCTTTGGTCCAGTTTTAGTAGTTGTGCGCGTGAACAGCTATGGAGACGCCGTGAAACTCGTGCAAGATCATGAATATGGTAACGGTACATGCATTTTCACAAGAGAAGGCGATATTGCCCGGAATTTTACACGCAAGATCAAAGTGGGAATGGTCGGTGTTAATGTTCCGTTACCCGTGCCCCTTGCCTTTCATAGTTTTGGTGGCTGGAAACGCTCAATATTTGGCGATCATCACATGTATGGGCCAGAAGGGGTCCGTTTCTGGACTAAGATTAAAACCGTAACGTCACGTTGGCCAACCAGCATTATGTCAGGCGCCAACTTAAGCTTCCCCTCTAGCGATTAATTCTGCTCGTTAGCAAGCTTAAAAATACTTAATATATAGGAAGGAATTTGCACATTACATCATCTTAATTTGAATTTTATACGAAATTGGTCTTATTTAAGATCATATTTATTTTGAAAACTATATTTTTAGCCTTAAAGTCATTGAAATAAAAAGGTTCTAGTATTTCTTTGCTAAATTATTTGTATATATTTAGAGATGAAAATAATATGAATAATAAGGATATTCGATCTTGATCAATGCTAAATAAGTCAATTTTTTATAATCCAAGTGAACCTGGATTAATAAGGTTATCAGGATCTGTGTATTGTTTAATCGCTTTGACAAGGTTCAAACTATTTTCTTCAATTCCTTCGCTATATTGATAAGACTTACCTATTTGCAAATGAACCACTGCATGCTCCTTAAATAGCAAAATCAACTTTTTCCTTAATCCAGTTACGAAATCTCGTATCTCTAGGTTTTCATCAAACCCTTTTAAGGAATTTAAATGTTTCTTCTCAACCGTATCTTTGTGCAATTCTTTCAAGGCGTCGTGCCAGAAAAATACAGGCTCAATCAGTGAGGCGCTTGCTCCTACCGTGACATACATATAACCAACACCAACTTTATATTCTTCGATTTTTTCTATATTTTCTGCAAATAAATCCCTAATGGCATCATGCAATTTAACAACACGCGAATGAGGGGATAACCCATGAACGGGCGCCCATCTTTCGCCATCCGGACCAACCATATTATTAAGAGGTAAAAATGGATTGGCATTTATAAGTGTGGGAATACTATTTTCAATTTCCTTGCCGCCCGCTTCAATTGCAATCTTTCTAATTTCATCCATATCGGACTTAGCAACTTCTTTTGAGTTATTTTCACTGGTTGCATGAAATGAATAAAGCACGTCCTTCATATATCCGCGCCCAGCTACGGCAAGTTTTGTTCCTTTTTTAACAGCATCTAAAAAATTATCTGCCGCACTTAATACACCCGTTAAACTTTTTATGTCTTTAGCGATACTTTCCCGTTTTATACGCTGTTCTTGAAGATAAGGATCAAATCCGAAACATTCACTTGCAAGTCCTTTTCTTGAAATTTCGCTCATTGCCGGCAACATATCTTCGTAACGATCAAAACTGAATGAACCAAATTCATGATATTTTGGCCTTTTCATTAGCTTTAGCGTAATTTTCGCTTTAATACCAAGGGCCCCTGTATCCCCTAAAAAGATACCCGTTAAATCGGGGCCATAATGTCTAAAAAATACATTTCCACCTTTTACTGATGCAGATCCGGTTCTGATCATTTCTCCTTTTGCAGTAATAACCTCTAAGCCAATAACGCTTTCCACTGCCGAACCATAAAGACCCGTTCCAAAAAATAAGCTATTTTGGCTAACTCCGCCTCCAACGGTGGCTTTTAACCCTGATAAAGTTCCCCAGAATGGTGTCCTAACATCAGATTGCTTAAGTGCATCATGGATTTGTGCCCAGGTGCACCCACACTCAACGGTGATATACATATCCTCATGATTTATTTCGACAATTTGATTTAAGCGAGATGTATCAAGTGAGATCGCTTTTTCTTGGCTCGGTAAATACCCGCCTGTATATGACATACCACCACCGCGAGGGAAAATGGCATATCCAGCATTAGTCACAGCTGCCACTGCCTTTGAAAGTTCGGTTATATTTCCAGGTTGAATAACAGCTTTCGTAGTATTTTCCGCTTCCATAAAAACATCTTGAGAATAAAATTTACACTCTTTTTCTTCAGTAATCACATATTGATCACCTAATAAATTTGTTAATTCTTCTAATAATATTGAAAGATCAGACATTTTTACCTCAAGGTTTAGGTTTTATTTAAGCCTACTATAACAATGATTAAAGGTGCGATAATGATATTTGTCATTGCACTTTTGAGCAAAGAAATAAATCATCTAATCAGAAAAAATTAATAAAGGAAGCGTTATGGGAATCACCAGAAAGAACGGTGATACGGAAGGTCGCATCAAAATGGCAACCGTAAGCGCCCCCGACATCGACGCAACTCTTAAGAGCTATCAAGATCATTTTGCTTATAAAGTGATAGAAGAAAGCATTGTCACTGAGACACAAGCAAATTCTTGGGGAACCCCTAAAATGGTAGGAAGAAGACAAATCATTACGGGGCCAGAAAGCGGTGCCGAAGTTTATATCCGTCTAGTTCAAAATGATGATGTGCCGAAATATGA
>NZ_CBFIEP010000071.1:0-32820 GCF_965661635.1 Pseudemcibacter sp.
ATAAATGGCAACCATCGTATCATCAAGTGCTTTATCAATAGGAATAGACCGCGCTAGAGACCCACTATCCGCCCCTTCGGCGATAATCCATTTTGCATCTGGTGAAACACCACATTCATCTAACAAGGTTGATAGTGGTACACCTGTCCATTCGCTGCCTGAGACAAGACCATGTGTCATATACATAAAATTCTGATCTGGTTTCGGGTCGGCCCAATTGACGCGGGTATTTCCAGAACATTCGAGGAAATATTGCCTTGAAACCGTCGGATAATTTTCAAGTTGTTCCACATTCCATTTAAATGGTTTCTTGACCATTCCATGGATTACCATTTCGTGCCTGTCCGGATCAATATCAGGAATGCCGTGGTGGGTTACTTCAAAATGAAGCCCACTGGGGGTAATAGTACCATGAAGAAGATGAAGGGGCGTACGCCCGGAAAGTGATGCCGTTGCAAGACCCGGTGGCGGTGCTACAAATCGTTTTACGCGTCCCTTTTCGTAACGACTAACATCACCATATTCGGGCAAATCATCCCCCGGCATTAACGTCCATTCTTCTTGACCTTCACCAACAACAGCTTCCTGTGCAAAAGCGTTTCCTGCGGTTGCGAGTGTCGCACCGCCGGCAATTGCTGAATTTAAGAAAAGCCGTCTGCTCATAAGGCCATTGCCTGCCGCTTGATCAAGCGGATCGACGACCAATGTTTTATTTTTCTCAGTCATATTCTTCCTCCCTTAACACATAATATATCGGGAATTAAATCAAATACAAGCTGCTCTATATTTCTTCATATTCTTCTGGGGTATCAATATCTTGGAAGATGGCTTCGGTATTAAGATCTACTTCTATGATATTATCGGGATGTTTTTTTAAAAGTTTTCTGGCGCCTTTGTCTCCATCAAGAGCATAAAAGTCATCAAAATATTCGCGTGCGAATATAAGCGGATTACCAATTTTTCCATTTGTTGTTGGCGCAATGATCATTTTATCGACAAAGGCAGTGATTAAATCATTATAATTTTTTGATGTAATATAGGGCATATCTCCAAGACAGATCATGACACCATCAACGTCATCGGGTAATGCCTCTATGCCTGCCTTAACTGATGTGCTAAGCCCTTTAAAAAATTCAGGATTATTGACAAAATTCACTTTTGCTTGAATGCTTTTTTTAACCGCATTTGCGTCGTTACCAGTTACCACATAAATGCTTGATATTTTACTCGTAACAAGTTGTTCAACCACATAATTCACCATGGTTTTATCATTAAAGGTTAAAAGTAACTTATTTTCTTCGCCCATGCGGGTAGACTGACCCGCGGCCAATACTATCGCGGCGATGCGGCTTGTCACGCGATACCCTTTATATTTTCAGAACGTCGAATGGAAACGAGCTCCGCCAGGATAGAAAGCGCAATCTCCGCTGGCTCAAGACTACCAATATCAAGTCCCGCAGGTCCATGAATTCTTGCAATTTCCTTTTCTGAAAAACCTTTTTCTTTTAGACGTGCGCTGCGCTCTTGCTGGGTTTTGCGACTGCCTAGTGCGGCGATATAAAAAGCATCTGATTTCATCGCAACTTCAAGGGCGGGGTCATCAAGTTTTGGATCGTGACTGAGCGTCACAATAGCCGTACTAGAATTAATGCCTATTTCTTCCAAAGCTTCATCAGGCCAATCGGTAATAAATCGTGTACCTGGAAATCTTTCTTCACTGGCATATGCCGTTCGGGGATCAATCAATGTGACATCGATATCAAGTGCTTCCGCCATTTTCACAAGCCCTTGTGAAATGTGAACGGCACCGACGACAATTAACTTCAGTAAAGGTTTATATTCATGAATGAATATTTCATCGTCTGCCGTTTTTATTGTGGCCTCGATCGTTCTGACTTCATGTGGATCACCATCAAGTAAGTAAACGCACGTTTTCTGAATATCTAATAGTGGTTCGACAATTATATGAACTTCACCGCCGCAACTAAGGCCCACTTCCCATGCCTGATCTGTAGCAACTTCAAATTTAAGAAGTTCTCCTTTACCGCTTTTTATAACTTCAAATGCGGTCGTGACCACAACACCGTCGACACACCCACCAGATACGGACCCTTCCATATGCCCTTCTGCATCAATAACAAGGTGGCTGCCCACAGGTCTCGGCGATGACCCCCATGTTTTTACAACGGTTGCCAATGCCATTTGACGGCCTTCACCATCCCAATCGCGAATGGTTTGCCATATATGTCGCCAATCTGTGCTCATGGCGCGGACAGTAGCAAATCCATCCTCAAAAATCACTTAAAAAAACGCAACAATATAACAAATTATTGCACTTAGCGTTTCCACTACCTATATTAACGCAATAATAAAAAGGCATAAAAATGGATCCATTTACTCAGGGCGCACTTGGCGGTGCATTTTCACAAAGTTTCTCAAATAAAAAAACAATGGCTATTGCGTGTTTTGCTGGAATTTGTGGTGGATTGGCCCCTGATCTTGATATTGTAATCAAATCATCGACTGATCCATTACTTAGCATTGAATACCATCGCCATTTTACTCATTCAATCTGGTTTATTCCCTTTGGTGGCGCCCTTGTTGCCACGGCCATTTGGCTCTTATTCAATAAAATACTCAAAAGGAAAAGTTGGGATTTTATAACCATTTTTAAATTCGCAACATTGGGGTACGCCACACATGCCACCCTTGATGCATGTACTAGTTACGGCACACGACTTTTTTGGCCCCTATCCAATGCCCGTGTCACTTGGGATTCAATATCCATTATTGATCCTTTGGTAACAATTCCGCTCATTGTGTTCGTCATTTATAGCGCCAAGGGCAAGTCCGCTAAGGTCGCGCGAATTGGCATGGGTGTATTTTTATTCTATATGTCACTTGGGTTTTTGCAAAATGCCCGCGTTACAAATACAATTGAACAACTCGCAGAAAGTCGTGGACATCAAGTCGAGCGAATTAAACTTAATCCTTCCATTGGGAATTTAATCGTCTGGCGGACCGTCTATGAATATGACAATAATTATTATGTAAATGCGGTTGTAGCACCACCATTTAAAAAACCTTCAATCATAGAAGGTTCTTCCGTTGCTGCCATTGATCCGGAAAAAATCTACCCTGAGATTGGTTCAGATAGTGTTGCTCGCAATGATATTCGCCGCTTTGATTATTTTGCTGAAGGATTTCTTTTTGAATATCAAGGTGGTCTTGGTGATGCGCGCTATAGTGCGGAACCCCATAAAATTCAACCCATTTGGGGAATTATCGTTGACCGCAACAACCCGGAACAACATGTTCAATATGGTAGCTTTAGAGGTCCAAGTGGCAGAGCGCTTGACGTTACATGGGATATGATGTGGGGTGATTACGAGCCTGAACCAGAAAACGGCCTTACCCCATAAAGAGTAAGACCGCCAATTCGGATTTTAGATATTCGTTTTTAACCACGCATATTACGTAAACGCAGACGAAGAGCATTAAGTTTAATGAAGCCTTCCGCATCGCGTTGATCATACACTTCATCTTCTTCGAAGGTGACATGTTCCATCGAATATAATGAACGTGGTGATTTACGGCCAACAAGCATCGCCGATCCTTTATAAAGTTTAAGGCGTACTGTGCCATAAACATCTTCTTGTGATTTGTCGATTAAGGCCTGCATCATTTCACGCTCTGGTGAATACCAGAAACCATTATAAATGGCTTCAGCATATTTCGGCATAATTTCGTCTTTTAAATGCATGGCACCACGATCAATAGTGATGCTTTCCATACCACGATGTGCGGTTAACAAAATTGTGCCACCAGGCGTTTCGTAGATACCGCGGGACTTCATTCCGATGTATCTATTTTCAAGTAAATCAAGACGACCGATACCGTTAATTCGACCAAGATCGTTTAATTTAGTAAGGATCGTAGCCGGGCTCATTTTTTCACCATTAATGGCTACGGCGTCACCCTTTTCAAATTCAATATCAATATATGTAGGTTCGTCAGGTGCACTTTCCGGTGAATTAATGCGGCCATAGACATATTCCGGTGCTTCTTCCCACGGATCTTCCAGAAGCTTACCTTCACTTGAAGTATGAAGAAGGTTGGCATCTACGGAAAATGGTGCTTCCCCTCTTTTATCTTTCGCGATCGGAATTTGATGCTTTTCGGCATAATCAATAAGCTTTTCACGGCTGTTCAAATCCCATTCGCGCCAAGGGGCGATGACTTTGATTTCAGGATTAAGTGCATAATAACCAAGTTCAAATCTTATTTGATCGTTTCCTTTACCTGTCGCACCATGGCAAACGGCTTCGGCACCAACTTCTGCGGCAATTTCGATTTGACGCTTTGCGATTAATGGTCGCGCGATTGATGTCCCAAGAAGGTAGGTTCCTTCGTAAAGCGCATTGCCACGAAACATCGGAAAAACAAAATCACGGACAAATTCTTCACGTAGATCGTCAATGTAAATATCTTTTACGCCAAACATTTCCGCCTTTTTACGGGCCGGTTCGAGCTCTTCACCTTGACCAAGGTCCGCTGTAAAAGTAACCACTTCGCATTGATATTCATCTTGCAGCCATTTCAGAATGATCGATGTATCCAGACCGCCAGAATAAGCAAGCACAACTTTATTAATAGACATCTATTTTTCCTTATAGAATTACGATTCTTATGTTTGCGGCGCAGTATAGGGAAATCTTATTCATTAGCAAGCCTAGTAATAGGCTTTTTTACATAAAATATGCATAAAAATACATAATCATCAAAATATTATTCATTTATTTAATAAAAAACAGAATTTTATTTTGAAAATATAAAATAACTAGCCTTTATCATTATGCTGTGCGTTAATACAGATGATACAAAATCATAATCAATCTAGAGCAAAATTAATGTCAGACGCCACATCATCTTATACTTCTCCTCCTGTTAAAAATTATACGTGGCGACTTTTATCAATTGTTCTGACCGCTCTCGTATTATTCAGCGTCTATAATACTGCGGGAATAAATAACGCTTTACTCGCTATGGTCGGTATCTTAATCGGTTTGACGCTCGTGTTTGGTAATTTCGGTTTTACCGGGGGATGGGTTGCTTGGATTAATCGACGCGATGGCCGCGGATTAAGAGCACAAATGCTTATTCTCGCGCTCGCATCAGCAATATTTTATCCTATTCTTGATAGCGGCACTTTATTTGGTTCCGACGTCAGGGGTTTTGTTGTGCCCTTTGGTATCGCAACGATATTCGGCAGCTTTATTTTTGGAATAGGAATGCAGTTTGGCGGATGTTGTGCGTCTGGTGCCCTTTCTTGGGCGGGGGCCGGAAGTGTCCGCGTGTCGATTACCCTGGTCGGATTTATCATTGGGGGAGTATGGGGTGCTTATGATATTGAATACTGGCGTTCCTTACCCGGAATACGCGTTGATTTAACCAATGAATTTGGTCTTTTCGGTGGGCTTGGTGTAACCCTTTTAATATGCGCGGCCGTGGCACTTTTTACAATTGTCTTCGAAAAACGCAAACACGGTAAAGTTCTTCCGCTAAATGAAGATAATGAAAAACTTGGCCTCAAACGCATTATAATTGGAAATTGGCCTATTCTCAGTGTCGTGGTTCTTTTGGTGTTTGCTAACTTCTTAACACTGGCCCTCGCCGGAAGGCCATGGGGTGTCACGAGCGCGTTCGTGCTATGGGGTTCAAAAACAATGACGGCGGCTGGTGCGGACCTTACAACGTGGAATTACTGGCAAAATTCAGCTCCACTTGAACGGTCCGTCTTTTTCGATGTCACATCGGTAATGAATATTGGTATTTTATTAGGATCACTAGTCGCTGCATTAACAATGGGAAGGTTTAAACCTCAATGGAATATCAGCCTTAAAATGGTCCTAATATCTATTATTGGCGGATTAATGCTCGGATATGGTTCACGTATTGCATATGGATGCAACATTGGTGCCTTTTTTAGTGGCATCAGTAGTGCCAGTTTAAGTGGTTGGGTTTGGTTTGTATCCGCTTTCGCAGGCAATTTGGTCGGAAATCAAATAAAGAAGAAATTATCAATTTAAACGTTCACCTAATAAAATTTTATTGGTTAAGGTTCGTTCCTTTATCAAAAATAATTTTCCATTCCCCCGCATCATTCTTTCGCCAGACTGAATTAAATTATGCATAAATTTCCCCATTGGCATTCATTACGGGGCCAGTGCTAAAGACAATCCGTCCATCCGGATTAACGAGTACTGTTTCAGATTTCCAAGAAAATGGCACTTCCGTACTTTCATATAGAGGCTTCCACCCAGCCGCTACAGCTTTTGCGCCACGAAGCGGTTCTCCGTCACTCCAAAAAACAGTATCAGGATCAAGAAACGATTGAAATGCGTCAAAATCCCGATCCGTCATTGTCTTGGCAAATGCATTTTCAATTTTCGCGACTTCGGCCTCCATTTCCTCAATATCCTGTGCTATTGCCGCAGAATTGATAAAGAGAAAACCTAAAATGAATAAATTTGAAAAATACCTTTTCATCATTGTTTAATCCTATCACCCGGAACAATGAATTCAAGGCGAATACCACTTGGTTCATTAATCATCATATGAGTTGTAGGACCGTTTCCTAAATACTCCGGCGCAAATTCAATATTAACGCCTTCAATTTCTTTTATTCGGTCATGAAGTGCGTGTAGTTTTTCCAAACTTTCCACGGTAATCGCGAGGTGATGTAATCCAATATTTTTACAGCGATGAAATGGTATCGCAGTCATCGGATCCTCCACTTGCCAAAGAGTGATCAAGGTTTTGCCATTACTAACAAAGACGGAGGGGTAATCAGGATCACCACCCACTTTTTTCCAGCCAAGCCCTTCCACAAAAAGCTCACACTTTCATCAAGCCTGCTGACCGCAAGTCCGGTATGATTAATACCCTCTGTGCCGAAAGGATTTTCTTGCGCATTCACTATTGAAAAACCGATCACCCCTATTGTGATGGTTATTAAAATAGTTTTAAAGATGTTCGTCATTTAGAATATCCACAATGAATTTAAAAAAGTCATTCTGGACGTTTTTCTAAAGAGGTCAATTCACAATAGCGTGAAGAAAAAAATTATTTGGTCGCTTTATTTTGATCAATGATCGCTTGATCTTTTTTCTCTTGGATCTTTTTTTCTTGAGCAAGCGTTCTAACTTCTTTCATATTGATGGCAATATGCTGCTCGCCGCGTTCTCTCGCAAGATCAATTTGTTTTTGTCGTTCTGCTGAACGCTGTTTTTTCTCTTCTGGTGTGTCTTTATAACAGCGGGGGCAACAGACGCCCTTAATATAATGTTCAGATTTCTTATCATCGTCTGTTATAGGCCAGCGACAGCCATAACATTGATCATATGATCCTTCTTCAAGGCCATGTTTAACGGAAACGCGATTATCAAAAACAAAGCATTCCCCTTCCCACAGGCTTTCTTCTTTTGGTACTTCTTCAAGATATTTCAAAATACCACCCTCAAGGTGATAAACATCTTCATATCCCTGTTCTTTTATATAGGCCGTTGATTTTTCGCAGCGAATACCGCCCGTGCAAAACATGGCAACTTTGGGTTTACTCAGCACATTATGATTGCGCTGAACCCAATCGGGAAAATCACGGAAATTTGTGGTTTTTGGATCAATCGCCCCTTTAAAGGTACCAATTTCAACTTCATAATCATTGCGCGTATCAACAAGCACCACATCAGGATCACTGATCAAGTCATTCCATTCATCCGGCTTTACGTATGTGCCCACAATTTTTTGCGGATCCGTGCCGGGCACGCCCATGGTAACGATTTCTTTCTTTAATCGCACCTTCATCCGCAAGAAGGGCATTTCTTCCGCCCAGCTTTCTTTATGATTTAAATCACGAAATTCTGGCATGTTATGCAAGAAACTTAAAAGCGCACGAATACCCTCCTCGGTGCCCGCGACCGTGCCATTGATCCCTTCGCTAGCAAGCAAAAGAGTGCCCTTAACCCCATTATCATCACAGGCTTTTTGAATGGGTTCCTGTAATGCCTCAAAATCAGGCAAGGTTACAAATTTATAAAGCGCCGCAACAAGAAAATTTGACATAACTAAGTCTCTTTAAAATCATAGAAAAATTTCTCCCGCTTTTAATCCTTTTCCCTTTAGAGATCAAGAAAGAGAATTTAAATAATGTTATGAAAATTTTCCCGTAAATAGCGTGAGCCCCTAAAGGCTCTCGTTCGCATTTTTATTGGCGTCGACGGTTTGGTATATTTCTGACCCTTCGTTTTTGAATTTCTCGCTCATTTCACTCATACCGCTTTCGGCGAAATCGCGGACTTCTTGGCTGATTTTCATGGAGCAGAATTTTGGACCACACATGGAACAGAAATGCGCCACTTTATGGGCTTCTTTCGGGAGGGTTTGATCGTGGTATTCGCGTGCCTTTTCCGGGTCGAGGCCGATATTAAATTGGTCGATCCAGCGAAATTCAAAGCGTGCGCGGCTCATGGCATCATCCCTGAGCTGTGCGCCCGGGTGCCCTTTGGCAAGGTCGGCGGCATGTGCCGCAATTTTATAAGTAATCACGCCGGTTTTTACATCATCCCTGTTTGGAAGACCTAAATGTTCCTTCGGTGTCACATAACAAAGCATCGCGCAACCAAACCAACCGATCATGGCGGCGCCGATACCGGATGTAATATGGTCATATCCCGGCGCAATATCGGTTGTCAGTGGGCCCAATGTATAAAAGGGGGCTTCATGGCATTCTTTTAATTGCTTATCCATATTGATTTTAATTTTGTTCATCGGCACATGGCCCGGTCCTTCAATCATGACCTGACAACCTTTTGCCCATGCAATTTTGGTCAGTTCACCAAGCGTTTCAAGTTCCGCAAATTGTGCTTCGTCATTGGCATCCGCAATACTGCCTGGACGCAGGCCATCACCCAGTGAGAATGAAACATCATAAGCGGCCATAATGTCACAGATTTCCTCGAAATGTTCATAAAGGAAGCTTTCCTTGTGATGCGCCAGGCACCATTTCGCCATGATCGATCCACCGCGAGAGACAATGCCCGTAACCCGTTTTGCGGTCATTGGCACATAACGTAAAAGCACGCCCGCATGAATGGTGAAATAATCAACGCCCTGCTCGGCTTGCTCGATTAAAGTATCGCGGTACACTTCCCATGTTAAGTCCTCGGCAACGCCGTTTACTTTTTCAAGGGCTTGGTAAATAGGAACGGTTCCAATTGGAACTGGTGAATTACGGATGATCCATTCGCGGGTATTATGGATATTACGGCCCGTCGATAAGTCCATCACGTTATCCGCACCCCAACGGGTTGCCCAAACCATTTTATCCACTTCTTCGGCGACAGATGATGTTACCGCGCTGTTACCGATATTTGCGTTAATTTTAACAAGAAAATTACGACCAATAATCATTGGCTCCGCTTCTGGGTGATTGATGTTGCGCGGGATAATAGCGCGACCTGCGGCGATTTCTGATCTTACAAATTCTGGTGTGATTTGATCCGGGATATTAGCCCCAAAGCTTTCTGCATATTCGTCTTTTTGATAGCTTGCGCCCATTTCAGCGCGGGACATATTTTCACGAATAGCGATATATTCCATTTCTTTGGTAATAATACCCGCTTTTGCGTATTGATATTGGGTAACAATTTTGCCGGGTTTCGCACGAAGAGGATTATTTTTGACCGGAAATTCTCGTGCAAGGAATTTACCTGTGGCGCCGCCGTTATCTTCTGGTTTTATTTCGCGCCCTTCATATTCTTCCACGTCACCGCGTTTCGTAACCCATATTTGGCGGTCACGATTTAAGCCTTTAAAAATATCAATTTTAACATTTTCATCCGTATAAGGCCCAGATGTGTCATAGACTTTTAAATCAGGTTCATCCGCGGATGGCTCAAGCGCAATTTCGCGCATTGGTACTTGAATGGTTGGGTCAGTGCCCTCAACATAAATTTTCGTGGATGCGGGCAAAGGTCCAGTTGTGACCTTAATTTCTTGGGCATTTTCTTCAAATTTTGTTTCAACGTTCATAGCTTGGATCTCCAATAATTTTATATAAGGAGACCCGGGATAGGTAGCGGTAACGGTTTTAGAATTTTTAAATTCCTTCCCTCCGCCGGAATAACCCGGATCAGGTTCTAAGGGTTACTGAATTTACTTACAGAGTCTCAGTCCTTCGGACTCCCCTAGGAATGCATTCATGATTATACATAACGGTGCGAAACGCAAGAGAAATATATATTGCTAAAATCAAAGTGATGACTGTATAAGCGGCACTATGGAAATTGAAATTAATGAAATAAAATCCCACCTCAAAAAAGGTGAACGTTTATTAGGACTTGACCTTGGATCCAAGACGATTGGACTTGCCTTAAGTGATATAAGATTGACCATTGCCAGTCCGATGGAAACCATTAAACGGAAGAAGTTCACACAGGATGCAGAACGACTTCTTACCATCATTAAAGAACAAAATGTCGGGGGACTCGTCCTTGGGCTTCCGAAAAACATGGATGGATCAGAGGGACCAAGATGTCAATCAACTAGGCAATTCGCAAAAAATATGGCAGAGAAAACTGATATTCCTATCAGTTTTTGGGATGAGCGTTTATCTACAATTGCCGTAACCCGTACCCTTATTGAGGCGGACGCAAGTCGCAAGCGCCAAGGTGAGCTTGTCGATAAGTTAGCGGCGTCCTATATTTTACAAGGGGTTCTCGACAATCTTTCTAAAGATTAGCCCTTCTATAAAACACTTGCCATATCAAGAGATTATCTCTATATAATTGATTTTCAGAACCTTACTCATTTTTAGGATTTAAGGACTGATTATGTCACTATTCCCCCATCCCCATTTGCTTGCTATCGAAGGGCTTAAAGAAGCCGAAATAACGCAAATTCTTGATCTTGCCGATGAATATGTTGAGCAGAACCGCCGCACCAATAAGAAAAAAGATCTGCTAAGTGGCTTAACACAGATTAATCTTTTCTTCGAAAATTCCACAAGAACTCGTATGTCGTTTGAGCTCGCCGGAAAACGTCTTGGTGCGGATGTGATTAATATGTCGACATCGACTTCATCGATTAAAAAAGGGGAAACATTAATCGATACGGCATCAACATTAAACGCAATGCGTCCCGATTTATTGGTTGTGAGGCACGGATCATCTGGTGCCGTAAAATTACTTTCGCGAAAAGTCGACTGCGCCGTCCTTAATGCAGGGGACGGTAAACATGAACACCCGACACAAGCCCTTCTCGATGCACTAACAATTCGCCGCCGCAAGGGCCGTCTCGCTCGATTAACCGTCGCCATATGTGGCGATGTCCTTCATAGCCGAGTGGCCCGGTCCAATATTCATCTACTTAATATCATGGGGGCGCGCGTGCGTCTTATTGGCCCACCTACCCTGATCCCAGCTGGTGCAGAACGCTTAGGGGCAGAAGTTTTCTATAATATGGAAGAAGGATTAAAGGGATGCGATATTGTTATGATGTTGCGCCTGCAAACGGAACGGATGCATGGTGGTTATTTCCCAAGCGTTAGTGAATATTTCTCCCTTTACGGGCTTGACTACGAAAAACTTGAAAATGCCAAAGAAGATGCCATGATTATGCATCCGGGTCCTATGAACCGCGGGGTTGAGATTGATGCGGCCGTTGCCGATGATTTAACCCGCAGTGCCATTCAAAAACAGGTTGAAATGGGTGTTGCTGTTCGCATGGCATGTCTTGACCTGCTTACCCGTGGTAAAAGAGAAGGAGAAGCATCATGAGCACTCATACGCTTTATAAAAACGCACGCCTCCTTGATCCAGCAAGCGGGCTAGATATCAAAGGTGAACTTCTCACTCATAAAAAGAAAATTGTTTCCCTTGGTGAAAAAGTTGATGCGCCCGAGGATGCAGAAATTATAGACCTTAAGGGAAAATGTCTTTGTCCTGGTTTGATTGATATGCGTGTTTTTGTCGGCATTCCTGGTGCTGATTATAAAGATACAATTCTTAATACAGGTGAAGCGGCAGCAGCAGGCGGCGTAACAACCGTTTGCGTCCAACCCAATACGGACCCCATTATTGATAGTATACCCCATATCGAATATCTGGCCATACGCGCGAAAAACGCACTTGTTAATTTTGTACCAATGCCCGCTGCCACAAAACAAATGGAAGGCAAGCAAATGTCTGAAATTGGTCTGATGGCCGCAGCGGGTCATAAGATTTTTGGTGATTGCAGCACGACCATTGAAAATGCAGCCATTATGAGCCGTATATTCAAATATGCATCTGCTTATGATGCATTGATCGTACAACATCTTTCAGAGTCGAACCTTTCAAAAAATGGTTGCATGAATGCGGGCGATCTTGCCACACGGTTAGGATTGCCAGGTATCCCAACGGCAGCTGAAACGCTTGTTTTGGAGCGCGATGTCAGACTGCTTAAAGGTACAAAAGGGCGATATCACGCATCGCAAGTTACGTGTGCAGACAGTATTGAAGTTCTTAAAAAAGCGAAGTCAGATGATTTAAATGTTACCGCAGGGGTCGCCGTACCTCATTTATCATTAAATGAATATGCCATCGAAGATTACCGTACCTTTATGAAATTATCACCGCCATTACGTGATGAAGATGACCGAGTTGCGGTTGTTGAAGCTTTAAAAGACGGCACTATTGATGTAATCGTCAGTGGTCATGACCCGGAAGACCCAGAAAGCAAACGTGTTCCATTTGAACAGGCTGAACCTGGTGTTGTGGGGCTTGAAACATTACTAAGTGTATCTCTTGAAATGCATCATAATGGCAGCCTTGATCTTCTAACTATTCTTTCAAAGCTGACGTCTAACCCTGCTAAGATCATGGGGCTTGAAAGTGGAGTACTTAAAGAAGGGGCACCAGCGGATCTTTGTATTTTCGATTTAAATGTTCCTTATTTTGTGGACGCAGAAAAAATGGTCAGTATTACCAAGAACACTTGTTTTGACGGTAAGCCTGTGCAAGGCCGTGTTTTAAAAACTGTGGTCGCAGGAAAATGTGTATATGAATATAATGCCTGAATATGCCCTTTATTATATATTTGTAGCTGCATTTGTCGGATACCTGCTCGGATCCATTCCTTTTGGACTCGTTTTAACCAGAATGGCGGGCTTAGGCGATATACGCAAAATTGGATCTGGCAATATCGGCGCAACAAATGTTCTAAGAACAGGTAATAAATTTCTGGCTCTTCTGACGCTTCTTCTTGATATCGGCAAAGGGGCGATAGCCGTTTTAATCGCGGAATTTTTATACCCTGGTTTGGGTATTTATGCCGGGAGCGGCGCATTTCTAGGGCACTTATATTCTATTTTTCTGAAATTTACCGGTGGTAAGGGTGTGGCCACCTTTCTTGGGCTAATGCTCGCTTTAAATCCGATGGTTGGCTTAACATCAATTCTTTCTTGGTTAATCACCGCAGCAATATTTAGAATTTCATCACTTTCCGCCCTCGTTGCTGCTATCGCAAGTCCGATCGCCAGCCTTTACTTACAACAATATAAGCTTGCAATCGTTGCCATACTGTTATGTATTTTAATATTCATCAAACATAAGGATAACATCAAACGAATAATCAATGGCGATGAGCCAAAAATTGGAAAGAAATGATCAATTAATTTGGGGGACATAAAATGAGCCTAAATCCAGCTCCACTATCAAATGCAGAAAAAAAGCACGTCTTCGATTAATAAGAACCGAGAATGTTGGGCCCGTTACCTTTCGGCAATTAATCAATCGTTATGAAAGCGCTGAAAAAGTGATTGAAGTATTACCTGAACTCGCTAAAAGAGGCGGGCGAAAAAAGCCATTAGTGGCTTGTTCTATTTCCAAAATAAATAAAGAATTAGAAGAGCTTGAAAAAATCGGTGGAGAATTAATCGTTTTAGGTGACACATATTATCCCACCCCCTTAGCTGCCACAGAAGATGCGCCTCCTATCATGATGGGCCTTGGTCACACTCATTTATTAAATCAAAATACATTTGCCATAGTTGGCGCGCGAAATGCGTCCGCAGTTGGATTAAAGGTGGCAAATAATTTTGCGACCAAGCTTGGAGAGGCCCTATATATCATTGCATCAGGGTTAGCACGCGGCATTGATGCAGCGGCACATCAAGGTTCAATTAATTCAGGCACGATCGCCGTTCTTGCTGGAGGTGCAGATGTTATTTATCCACGAGAAAACACAGAAATTTATCATAAAATAAAAGAAACAGGCCTAATATTATCTGAAATGCCGTTTGGTACTCAGCCGCAGGCACGACATTTTCCAAGAAGAAACAGAATAATTTCAGGACTTGCGCTTGGCGTCTTGGTCGTTGAAGCAACCCATAAATCAGGAACCTTAATAACGGCACGTCTCGCCTCAGAACAGGGTCGCGAAGTTTTTGCCATTCCGTGCTCCCCATTAGACCCAAGATCAAAAGGGCCTAATACTCTAATTAAACAAGGTGCTCAACTTACAGTATCGGCACAAGATATTCTTGATGTCTTTTCATTAATGAGTGGTCGGAGTATTTCAGAACCACAAGCCGATTTATTTACATCTGGGCCCTATCTAGAAGAAAAAAATAGCGATATCGAAAAAGCGACCATAAAGATTAAAGAAAAATTAAGTCATACCGCAGTATCAATTGATGAAATTATAAGGCTCACTGAATTATCGCCAATGGCGGTACAAACGGTGCTTCTTGATCTCGAACTCGCGGAAGAAATTACGCGTTATGTAGGAAACAGGGTATCTTTTTGTTAAAACATTCTGTAAAAGCCCTTTGATATAAAAATTGATAAATCGATTCTATTGGTGAAATGTAGCAATGAAAACAGTAATTGTTGAATCTCCGGCGAAAGCCAAAACAATTAATAAATACCTCGGCAAGGATTATAAAGTTCTTGCAAGCTTTGGGCATATTCGTGATCTTCCTTCAAAGGATGGTTCGGTTGATCCCGAAAATGACTTTGCTATGACTTGGGCGGTAGATAGCGATTCCAAAAAACGTATCAAAGACATCGCCGATAGCACCAAAGTCTCCGACGAATTAATCCTCGCGACAGACCCTGACCGCGAAGGAGAAGCTATTTCATGGCATGTGCTTGAGGTTTTAAACGCGAAGCGAGGCGTCATGAAAGATGTTACCGTTAAACGTGTTGTCTTTAATGAAATTACCAAAACCGCTATTTTAAAAGCGATGGAAGAGCCACGTGACGTTGATCAAGAAATGGTTGAGGCCTATCTTACACGGCGTGCTCTTGATTATTTAGTGGGTTTTAATCTTTCGCCTGTTCTATGGCGCAAGCTTCCCGGGTCAAAATCCGCGGGACGTGTTCAATCCGTTGCACTTCGTCTTATTTGCGAACGTGAACTTGAAATAGAAAAGTTTAATTCAGAAGAATATTGGTCAATTGAAGCCAAACTTAAAAATTCAACTTCAAAAACGTTTATGGCGAAACTGACTACTTTAAATGGTGAGAAGTTAGAAAAATTTACGTTAAATAATGAAACAGCTGCTTTAGCTGCAAAAGAAGCCGTAGAAGCCGCCAGTTTCAGCATAAAGAGTGTCGTCAGTAAGCCGACACGTCGCAGACCAGCCGCACCTTTTACAACGTCAACTTTGCAGCAGGAAGCTTCAAGAAAACTTGGATTTAATGCACAGCGCACTATGCGCACGGCGCAAAAATTATATGAAGGTATCGATATTAAAGGTGAGACAACAGGTCTTATTACATATATGCGTACCGACGGTGTTAATATTGCCAATGAAGCCATTAACAATGCCCGCGATGTGATAGGCAGTAAATATGGTAGCAATTATGTTCCTGCGAAACCAAACTTTTACAAAAACAAATCTAAGAATGCACAAGAAGCTCATGAAGCGGTTCGCCCAACAAGCCTGTCCCGTCTACCAGCGGATGTTGCTAATAGGCTAGATGATGATCAACGCCGTCTTTATGAACTGATTTGGAAGCGAACCATTGCCAGTCAGATGGCAGAAGCTCAAATGGAACAAACCACTGCTGATATCGTTTCAACAGACGGAAAACACACATTACGTGCCACAGGTACAGTGCAAATTTTTGACGGGTTTCTAACTCTTTATCAAGAAGGTCAAGATGACACGGACGATGAAGACGAAAAACGACTTCCAAAATTATCAAAAGACGAAAACATAGATAAAGATAAAATCGATGCCAACCAGCATTTTACGTCACCTCCGCCTCGTTTCACTGAAGCGAGTCTCGTAAAACGGATGGAAGAGCTTGGTATTGGTCGTCCATCGACATACGCTTCTATTCTTACCGTTCTTAGGGACCGTAATTATGTCATTATGGATAAAAACCGTTTTATCCCTGAAGGTAAAGGTCGCGTTGTTACTTCGTTCCTAGAGAATTATTTCAATAAATATGTTCAATATGATTTTACAGCAGGTCTTGAACAAGAACTCGATAAAGTTTCTGATGGTGACATTCCTTGGAAAGAAGTGCTTGCCAATTTCTGGCTAGACTTTAGTAAATCCATTGAAGGTACAAAAGACCTTCGCGTTTCTGAAGTACTCGATGTCATAACGGATGCACTAGCACCATTTATTTTTCCTGAACGCGATGATGGTTCTGATCCCCGCAAATGTCCGAAATGTAATGAAGGCGGACTAAGTGTTAAAACTGGTAAATTTGGTGCTTTCATTGGTTGTGAAAATTATCCGACCTGTAATTACACACGTCAAATTCAAAATAGTGATGGTGAAAATGGCGAAGCAGCTGATGAAGGCCCTAAAACATTGGGTATTGATCTAAAATCAGGCATGGAAGTTACACTTCGTTCTGGTCGATTTGGTCCATATATTCAACTGGGCGAGCCTGTCGAAAAAGAAAAACCAAAACGCGCCTCAATTCCAAAAGGGATGTCACCAGATAGCGTAGATTTTGATCGGGCGCTTAAGTTGCTTGCTCTGCCACGTGATGTGGGTATGCATCCAGAAGATGGGAAAGTTATTAAAGCAGCTATTGGGCGTTATGGTCCATATGTTTCTCATAGTGGTGCTTTTGCGAGTTTAAAAGATCCAGAAGATGTATTTAATATTGGCATCAATCATGCCGTAACCCTGCTCGCAGAAGCTGCAGCTAAAAAAGGAAAAGCCGCAGAACCGCTTAAAGATTTAGGTGAGCACCCTGACGGAGACGGCAACATACTTGTTATGAATGGCCGTTATGGCCCTTATGTGAAATATAAGCGTATCAATGCAACAATTCCTAAAGACAAGGATCCAATGGACGTCACAATGGAAGAGGCGGTTGAATTGATAAAGGCGCGTGCGTCCAAGGGGAAAAAGAAACCAGCTAAGAAAAAAGCGTCCGCTAAAAAAAAGGCTAAATAAGGAAAATAATGGCACAAAAAAAAGCTCCCTTTCCTGATGAAGCACAAATTTTGGAGTTCATCCGGGAAAACCCGGGTCGTGCCTCAAAACGTGAAATCACGCGAGCTTTTCAAATTAAAGGCGAAGAAAAGATAAAGCTCAAAAAGTTACTTAGAAAAATGACTTTGGACGGCAAACTTGAAAAACCTCATAAATCCCGATTACAAGTTGCAGGCGAATTACCGCCTGTTTTAGTAGTGGAAATTTTTAGTATAGACCCCCACGGTGATTTAACGGCACGCCCACAAAACTGGGATAATGATGATGAGCCACCAAAGATATTAATATACGCCCACGATAAGCGTAATAAATTAGGATTAGGCGATCATGCTCTGGTGCGCTTAACGCCAAATAAAGACCGCGGGGAAACTGGTTATGTCGCGAAAGTTATTAGAAAACTTGAAAAACGCCAATCAACACAAATTATGGGTATTTTCAGATCAGACGATGAAAATATCGCGTTCGTAAATCCAACCGATAAAAAAGATCGAAATCAATATTTAATCCCCAAAAATGATTGGAATGATGCAAAAGATGGTGAGCTTGTACTCATTCAATTAAAACCTGGACGTCAACGTTCCAGACATATGAAAGCAAAGCCTGCAAAAGTTATTAAATCATTTGGTTCAATTGATGATGCGAGATCCATAAGCCTTATTGCGATTATATCGCAAGGGATTGCAACCGAGTTTTCTGAAGATGTCATTAAAGAGGCTAATAATTCAGAAGCTGCAATTTTAGGCAACAGAACAGATCTTCGCGAAATACCGCTTATTACCGTTGATCCATCGGATGCCCGTGATCATGATGATGCAATTTGGGCAGAAATGGACAGTGATCCTGAAAACCCAGGAGGATGCCATATCATCATTGCGATCGCTGATGTTGCGCATTATGTACAATCTGGCACAGCGTTAGACCGCGAAGCCGTAAAAAGAGGAAATTCCACCTATTTCCCAGATAGGGTAGTTCCCATGCTACCGGAGAGCCTCTCAAACGGGTTATGTTCGCTTCATGAAAACGAAGATCGTTATACAGTGGCCGTTCATATATGGTTTGATAATCGTGGTAAAAAACGACGCCATAAATTTGTTAGAGGTTTCATGCGAAGCCATGCAAGTCTTTCATATGAAGAGTTTCAAAATGCATACGAAGGTATAGTTTCAGAGCGTGCTGCTCCACTCTTAGATACTGTTATTAATCCCCTTTATCAAGCATATGATATTTTAAGTAAGGGACGTAATTTTCGAGAACCACTTGAATTAAACGTACCTGAAAAGAAAATTATTCTGAATGATGATGGGCATATATCCGAGATAAAAGAGCGCGTTAGTTTAGAAGCACACCGGCTTGTTGAAGAATTTATGATACAGGCAAATGTGGCCGCCGCCGAGCAATTGGAAAGCAAGCAAGCTGCGTGTATGTACCGCATACACGAACAGCCTAGCTTGGAAAAAATTGAAAACTTAAGAACATTTTTAGAGAGTTTTGATTATCCACTTTCTAAAGGGCAAGTCGTAAAACCAAATACTTTTAATAATATTTTGAAACAAGTTAAAAATACGGCTCATGAAAATGTCATAAGCACCATAATCTTAAGAACTCAAATGCAAGCACAATATAGCCCAGAGAACCAGGGTCATTTTGGACTTTCCTTGACTCGTTATGCACATTTCACGTCCCCTATTCGGCGCTATGCCGATATTTTAGTACACCGTGCCTTAATCAAAGCTTTAAAATTAGGCAAAGACGGTATCAGTAATTACGATATAGGAAATATGGCGGAAACGGCGGAGCATATCAGTAATATGGAACGTAATTCCATGATCGCAGAACGACAGTCAACTGAGCGATATATTGCAAATTATATGAGCAACAAAATTGATGAAGAATTCGAAGGTAAAATCAATGGCGTTCATAAAGCAGGCCTATTCATTACATTAAATGAAACTGGTGGCGAAGGATTTATCCCGATATCATCGTTATACGGAGACTATTTTCATTATGATAAAGAACACCATTTATTAGAAGGTGAACATAGCCGCATTATATTACAATTAGGAGATTCGGTATCCGTGCGTCTACGAGAAGCGAATCCGGTTTCAGGCGGACTAATATTTGAGTTACTCCATGATAAATTAAGTAACCAAAAACCACGTAAAGCGGCAGGAAAAAAGGGGCGACGCCCAAGAAAGTACAAAAGAAATTAAAATCTATAAAAAACACTGACTTTTACTTGACTTCACCCATAATCTCTGTATTTTCCGCTCAAACAATTTATGAATTTTTTAAGAAAGGGAGGCTAGCAATGGCCAAACCATCAAGTGTAAAAATTAAGCTAGTAAGTACAGCTGATACAGGGTTTTATTATGTAACTAAGAAAAACCCGCGCAACATTACTGAAAAAATGGTAATGCGTAAATATGATCCAGTTGTCCGTAAGCATGTTGATTTTAAAGAAACTAAAATCAAATAGTTTATACCTATAACATTGAATTTAAGAATGGTCGCTTATTTAAGCGGCCTTTTTTATGTCCGCTAAGGACTAATGTTCACTGATGCGCAAACTCGGTTTTTGCCTGTATCTTTGGCTCTATAAAGCCCTTCATCAGCATCTTTAAGAAGTTTTTCTTTTGAATTACATTCATCACTAATAATTGAAACACCGATGCTAACCGTTATATTAATTGGCGTGGGTGATCCAGATATTTCAAAAGGTTTATCGGAAATTTGTTTTCTTACGCGTTCTGCAATAAACATAGCAAATTCAGAATCTGTTTCTGGCATAACAACAACAAATTCCTCGCCTCCGTATCTCGCGACCAAATCAATACTGCGCATATTATCAGAAATTCTTTTTGCAAACTCTTCTAGTACTTCATCACCAGATGCATGGCCATAAGTGTCATTTACGATTTTAAAGTTATCAATATCAAGCATCAACAGTGATGTTTTTGGACGCTTCTCTGCTTCTTTTGTAAAAATATTATCAAGATGCGTATCTAAAAAATGTCGATTATAAAGGTTTGTAACAGAATCGGTAACGGCAAGTTCCATATTCTTTTGCATTTTGCCGCGTAAATGATCGGCAAATCTTTTATGACGCACCTGTGATTTAACGCGGGCAACCAATTCATTTCCGTCAATTGGGCGTGTGACATAATCTGTTACACCAATTTCCATAGCCTGAATTAACCTTTCATGATCGCCTTCATCGATTAAAACAAGTATGGGAGAATGGCGCGTATTTTCAGAAAACCTTATGGATGAACAAATCCTTAACCCATCTACGTCTCTTAGGCTTAAACTAATTATAAATAAGTCATATTGTGCTAAATTTTCAGTATTCAATTGACCATTTTCAACATTATCCAAATCAATTTGGTCAACCGTATCCTCAAGGTACCCCGTAATTCTTTTTGCTACCCTTTCATAATCTTCAATCAAAAGAGTTTTTACATTCTCAAGTTTCAAATTGGTACTTACACCAAGATCATTTTCTGGATTAAAAGCCTGACCAGTGGACGTACGAATTCTCAATTCATCCATCAAAACTTTTAACCGAACGAGAGACTTAACTCGCGCAAAAAGAGGCATGTCTTGAATCGGCTTCGTGAGAAAATCATCAGCGCCAGCCTCAAGACCCATCACTCGGTCTTTAGGCTGATCTAAAGCTGTTACCATAATAATAGGAATATGGGCGACATTAGGATTTGCTTTTACTTTACGGCAAACCTCAAATCCATCCATTCCTGGCATCATTACATCTAATAGAATTATATCTGGAAGTTCTTTTTCAATAATCTCCAGAGCTTCGAAACCATTCATAGCCGTTAGTACATCAAAGTACTCGCTACGAAGTTTCGCCTCGAGCAACTTCACGTTGTGAAGTACATCATCGACCACTAAGACTCTGGCTGTCATTCTAAGGGGTTATCCTACGAATTTTCTGATAGTTTCTATAAAGTGACTAACAGATATCGGCTTAGCTATATAAGCTTCACAGCCTCCTTCACGAATTTTTTCTTCGTCACCTTTCATCGCAAAAGCCGTCACGGCAATTACTGGAATGGATTTAAGTTCATCATCTTCTTTAATCCATTTTGTTACTTCAAGACCAGATACTTCAGGCAGCTGAATATCCATAAGAATTAAATCTGGCTTCTCATTTCTTGCAAGTTCCAAGGCTTTCATACCTTCCTGCGTTTGAACAGTCTCATATCCGTGAGCATCCAGCAAATCACAAAAGAGCTTCATATTTAAGTCATTATCTTCGACAACTAATATTTTTTTTCGGCATTTATGGTCTCTGTATTACTTTATTTTTTGAATTTTTTATTCAATTTCAATACACTTAGTCATAATAATACCCGCAGTTTATGAAGAAGCAGTTAATTTTTCAATTTGAATAGACTTTATATTATATATTTGAGTTATATTATAGCGAGCGTCTCATATAATAAAGAAGAAACATCAATGGATTATGACAGAGCAGAAATAATTGCCATAAACGCACTTTCATTTATAGCATCAGATGAGAAACATTTATCGGGCTACTTAAAATTGACGGGTATGGGTCTAGAATCTGTTAAGTCAGACTTGGAAAATAAAAACAAAATCGGCACTATTCTTGGCAGCATTCTTGACTACATGCTGCAAAATGAAAAATGTCTCATCGAATGTGCTGATGCATATGAAATAAAGCCAGAAGACGTTGTAAAAGCAAGGAATTGCTTTCCAAATGCTATGCCCTTTCTATCATGAATTCAGATGGTTTTGAAATTCCTTCATTTTGTAGAGATTGTTCGCTAGACTTTCTGGGCAATGGAAACATTGAGAAATGCCAGAATTGTGGTAGCCCCAGAATAGTATCTCACCTAGAAATAAATGTTTTGAACATCGCCCACATTGATTGCGATGCTTTTTATGCCAGCATCGAAAAACGCGACAACCCTGAATTAAATTCTAAGCCGTTAATTATAGGTGGCGGAAAAAGAGGTGTTGTTTCAACGTGTTGCTATATAGCAAGAACATTCGGCGTTCGGTCCGCGATGCCAATGTTTAAAGCAAACAAGCTTTGCCCACATGCTATTGTTTTGCCGCCCAACATGAAGAAATATTCGGCCGTTAGTAAAGAAATACGCCTGATATTTGATGAGTTAACGCCTTCCGTCGAACCTATTTCTATTGATGAAGCTTTCATCGATTTAAGTGGCACCCAAAAATTGCATGGAATGTACCCAGCACTTACACTTAATAAAGTCGCGCAAAAAATTGAAAATGAAATAGGGATCACTGTTTCAATTGGTCTTAGCTATAATAAATTTCTTGCAAAATTAGCATCCGATTTAAATAAGCCGAATGGCTTTTCTATTATTGGGCAACAAGAAGCAAAGACATTCTTATCAAAACAACCCATCAGCAAGATTTGGGGCGTAGGCAAAGTACTCAATACGAAAATGAAAAGGGCTGGCATCACCCAAATCAGCCAGCTCCAGAAAATGGAATTAAAAAAATTAATTAAAGACTACGGGTCCATGGGCGAAAGACTATATTTTTTCTCTAGGGGTGATGATAGTAGGACGATTAAACGAGAACATAAAGTTAAAAGTATTTCTAACGAAACGACGTTAGAAAAAGATGATGGTAATTATGAATATTTAAAAAAATTACTATGGTCATTATGTGAAAAAGTATCCCGAAGACTTAAAGACCAACATTTAAGCGCCAAAACCATAGGACTTAAATTAAAAACATCAAATTTTCGAACAGTAACCAGATCCGTTTCCATAGATTCCCCAACTCAAATGGCTGAAATTCTTTATCAGCATGGTAGAAGGCTTTTAAAAAAGGAATGTAACGGGCTTGAGTATAGGTTAATCGGAATAAGCACATCAAATTTCTTTGATGAAAAATTCTCTGATATACCTGACATGTTAGACCCTACAAAAGAGACAAAGGTTAAAACAGAAAAAGCAATTGATAAAATTCGTGAAAAATTTGGTAATGATATTATAAATAAAGGAAGAAAATTCACCTGACTCCTAAGTCTGAATGTGTAATAATCTAATAAAAATCGAGTGGAACCATGAAAATTAGATTTGAAAGAATAGTGAAGTTTTTAATTACTTTTGGAATAGTTTTTTCAATACCCTCTTTTGTAATGGGGTTTGTTGCAGCAAAATTCTACTACTAAAATGATATTAGTTTAAAATCTATCATAAACTACGAAACGAGCGATGGGTCGGTATATGAAATAATTTTGAATGCCGATATTACCAGTCAGATATTAGAAAAACCTTTAAAATTTATCGGCCCTTCTCCTAAGCTTGATTTACCTACTGGAAACGTAATCCGTGCTTCCAATAAGGTCGAAATACAAAGGTCAATCGATTCTGCCAGAGCGGGTGATGTAATTGTATTAGCCCCAGGAGAATATAGGTTTACTGACTATTCACTCGATTTTTTGAATAGTGGCACCCCCAACAATCCCATCACATTAAAAGCAATGCAGTTAGGGGACGTCATTATTAAATCAGAAATGTATGAAGGCTTTCTCATTAATGGGGCAAACTGGACATTTGAGAATTTAATAATGGAAGGTATATGCGGTGAGGATGAAAATTGTGATCATGCCTTTCATGTTGTCGATAACGCAGACAACTTCAAACTTAAAAATAACATTATTAAAAACTTTAACTCTCATATAAAATTGAATTCAGGGGACGGTGAAAACCCAGATAACGGACTTATTGAAAATAATTTAATCTATAATGAACGAACAAGAGACACCTCTAATTCTGTCACACTCATAGATGCGGTCAATGCTAATAATTGGGTTGTAAAAGGAAATATAATTACTGATTTCTCTAAAGGCAGCGGCAACCAGATTAGCTATGGCGCATTTTTTAAAGGCAATGGTGAAAATAATATATTTGATGGTAATTTAATTATGTGTGAATGGCTTCACCGTGGTGGCGTTCGACTTGGTTTATCCTTTGGTGGTGGTGGCACAGATGATGAATATTGTAACAATTATGATTGTAGTACTGAGCATTCCAATGGGATTATAAAGAATAATATCGTAATGAATTGTACAACAGACGTGGGAATATATCTAAATCGCAGCGCCAATACGCTCATTCATAATAATTTAATTTATAACACGACCGGCATTGATGTTCGCTTTCCAACTTCAAGTGCGACTATTTATAATAATATTATTGACGGACGCATTAAAGACCGCGATGGCGGTTCTCATAAAGAAACCAATAACATTACAGAAAGATCTTCTGACAGAATAGACACCGTTGCTCACAAAATTTATAAGGCTCCAAATATCGGCGATTTTTCCATTTCCAACCCTGATCCGATAAAAGGAAAAGGTAAAAAATTAAACAAAATCACCGCTGATATTTGTGGCTTTTTACAATCTGGTGATACGAATTATATAGGTCCCTTCGCGGCAAATACAGACAATAACTGCAATGAACAATTTAAATTTATTTCACAGTTCTTAAATTAAAAAACAATTTAACCATTGATTAACCATAATGGTGGTGATTTTACCTATCGAAAAGGCAATATTTACCTGAAAAGCACTCTTTAGCCTTTATTACTGGGTCTATTAGTGCTTTTAAATTGGCATGTCTCTTGCAAATAGCAAATGTAGTTTATTTACAGGAGAAACGTATCATGAGTGTCATACACTATAATCAGGACTTTCAAGTTGCCGAAACAAATTTCAAAATCAGTGAGAAAGCAACGGAGCTAGTGAAAAAATTTCATCAATCCACTGATGGACTAACTTTAAAAAATTGGAAGGCCTTATCAGAAATTCTTGATTATGCCGCAGCTGCTGAACAAACTATAGCGGAACAGTAAGTCTATATTTCAAATTTAGAATCTTTAGCTTCTACTGATATCTTAACAGGTTTACTCAATAAACAAGGGTTTGAGCATGAATTAACCCATGCGATAGAAAGAGCGAAAAGATATGGTGAAGACAGTCTATTTGCATATATCGATTTAGATGACTTCAAAGTATTAAATGATACATATGGACATCATGCAGGTGACTTAATGCTTTTAGAGATTGGAACAGTACTGCATAAGTCAATCCGAAAAACAGATGCGGCTGCAAGACTTCACGGAGATGAATTTGGACTTTTGTTAACAAAATGCGATATCGAGAAAGCAAAAGAACGTGCGGGATATTTACGCCACCTTCTTCGCAGTGTTTCAGTGAAAAACGAAGGTAAAGATCTCTACACATCGGCCAGTATGGGTTCTGCCGTTATAGATGAAAATAGTAAAATTGAGAATATCCTTAAAATTGCTGATCAGGCCATGTATAAAAATAAACGTGAACGCAAAAAAACGCTTAATAAATATCATATGAGTTAGTTTAAAGCGCTTTTCTTTAGTGAAAAAAAATCGTACTCTTTTAAAATTCATTACCATTTTTAAACGGAGATATTATGAGCAATTCACCTAAAGAAAACCTAGAAAATTTAGGTATTAGTTTACCAGAGCCAGTAGCACCTGTTGCCAATTATGTACCCTACACACAATCGGGTAGTCTATATTCAATTTCGGGACAAATTCCTTTAAAAGATGGAGCATTACCATACACTGGCAAAGTTGGTGTTGATATTTCATTAGAAAAAGGACAAGAAGCAGCAAGGTTATGCGCGATAAATATAATTGCGCAAATCAATAGCCTTTGTGGTGGTGATCTAACTAAAGTTAATCGTATCGTAAAACTAGGTGTTTTTATTAATTGCGATAACGGTTTCGGTGACCAACCTGAAGTTGCCAATGGTGCCTCAGATTTAATGGTTGAAGTTTTTGGTGATAAAGGAAAACATTCCCGCTCTGCTGTTGGAACAAACGCACTTCCGCGTAACGTATCTGTTGAGATTGATGCTTTAGTAGATATTTCATAATTAAAATCAATTTCGAAATACCGTTTATTGGAGGTAATTTTTTCTCCAATGCTGTAAGATTTAACCATGGAAATATTTGTAACGGATAATATTAGTACAATTTCCCCTGTCGATTGGGATCGCTGTGCTAAGGCCAGTGATAATGAACTTAATCCGTTTTGTTCCCACGGTTTTCTTTCTGCACTTGAAGAAAGTGGTTGCGTTAATGCAAACACAGGTTGGCATCCACAACATATTATTCTTCAAGATGACAAAGGGATTATAAAAGGTTTAGTACCCTTATATTTAAAAAGTCATTCGCAAGGTGAATATGTCTTTGATCATGGTTGGGCAAATGCATATGAACAAGCAGGCGGACATTATTATCCTAAACTACAATCTTCTATTCCGTTTAGCCCTGTTACGGGTCCTCGCCTTTTTTGTGAGGAAGAAAAGTTAAAACCGCTCTTACTAGAAGCCGCGATCAATCATGCAAAATCGTTAGGCGTATCATCATTACATTTTACATTTATAAAGGACAATGAAATTGACGTCATGAATTCACAGCAATTATTGCATCGGCAAGATCAGCAATTTCATTGGTTTAACAAAAGTTATGGATCATTTAATGATTTTCTGGACACTCTTTCTTCAAGAAAACGAAAGAATATTATTAAAGAAAGACAAGCGGCTGTCGTTAATGATATCAAGATTGAAATATTAACCAGTTCAGAAATCACCGAATTGCATTGGGACCACTATTTTGAATTTTATCTAAACACATCCAACAAGAAATGGGGCCGACCATATTTAAATAGAGAATTCTTTTCTTTGATGCAGGAAAAAATAGCTGAACATGTAATATTAATTATGGCAAAAAGAGAAAATAAATATATTGCTGGCGCCTTAAATTTAAAAGGCAATGATATCCTTTATGGTAGATACTGGGGAGCCACTGAATATCATAAATGTTTACATTTTGAACTTTGTTATTATCAAGCAATAGACTATGCAATCAAAAACAAAATGAAAATTGTGGAGGCTGGTGCACAAGGTGATCATAAAATCTCAAGAGGTTATGTTCCAGTTGCTACCAACAGTTCCCATTGGATTGAAAATCCATCATTTAAAATGGCCTTAAAAAAATTTCTCGCCCAAGAGCGTAAAGCCGTTGAACGAGAAATTGATTACTTAAGTACTTTTACACCTTTTAAAAAAGGATGATTCTAACTTATTATGATTTTTCTTCTAATACTTCAAAATCGCTTAAATTACATATAGCACTCTGTCTAGTTGTTATGACATCGGTATCGCAAACTCTATTATTCTGTACACCAAAGCTAAACTGACGGAACATCGCAAGCCCAGTACATTTTTTATCCAAGGTATTTAACATCGCCTTATTACCCTTTAATTCGAATAAAATCTTAGTATCGTCTACTACAACCATTTTTTTTATCATGTTACGTCTAATACAATTCACAAATTCGCCAGTTTGATTGTATTTTGCCAATTTTTTATCCACAGCTTTTTGAGCGCGAGTTTGCGCAGAAGCGGCAGAAATCATTGTTAAACATCCTAAGGTTAAGAGTAATATTTTCTTCATCTTGCTTGTCCTTTGTTCTAAGTCCTTCATTTACTATTAATATTTGATATCATAATAAATTTTAAATTACAACTAAAATAAGAATTTTACAATTTATGATTTATTAAAATTATTTATAATACTCTTAAAGGTGTATATTCTATAATATATATAATTCTTCTTAGCACAAAAAGTCGGCCAATCCCATGTTTTTAAAAAAAATATAGAAAGGTAACGTATTCTAACATCACAATCATTAAGTTTATTCTAAAAACAGAATACATTTAGAATCGCAAAATAAAAATCAGCTATTTAGCCGTTTCCTTACTTTTTTTACTCTTTGGCTTTGACTTAGGTTTAGGTAATAATTTACCTGGCTCTATATCAATAGTCAGACTTTTATTCTTAAAACCAATTTTAACCTCTCCACCCTCAACTAAACGGCCAAATAACAACTCATCAGCAAGTGGTTTTTTAATTTCTTCTTGAATAACTCGTTTAAGCGGCCGGGCACCAAAGTGTTTATCATACCCTTTTTCAGCAATGAATGCTTTAGCAGCAGGCGTCATCTTAATATGAACGCCTCTATCTTCTAATTGCATTTCTAGCTCAAGAATAAATTTCTCTACAACTTTTTCAATCACTTCAGGTGGCAACTCGGAAAACGGCACAGTAGCATCGAGACGATTTCTAAATTCAGGCGAGAACAATTTTTTAATTGCCTCTTCGTCTGCTCCAGAATGATCTGAATTACCAAACCCGATTACCTCTTTACTTAGTTCCGCCGCTCCAGCGTTCGTGGTCATAATTAAAATAACATTTCTGAAATCAATTTTTTTTCCGTTACTATCTGTAAGGGTTCCATGATCCATGACCTGTAAAAGAATATTATAAACATCTTGATGCGCTTTTTCGATTTCATCAAGTAGCAACACGCAATGAGGGGTTTGATCAACAGCATCTGTTAAAAGTCCACCTTGATCGTAACCAACATAGCCGGGAGGAGCACCAATCAATCTTGATACTGTATGCCGTTCCATATATTCGGACATATCGAAGCGCTCTAATTCAACACCTAATAGGCTGGCTAGCTGCTTTGCAACTTCCGTCTTCCCTACGCCAGTTGGGCCGCTAAATAAATAACAGCCAATAGGTTTATCATCTTCACGAAGACCTGCCCTAGATAGTTTAATAGCATCAGCAAGAATCTCAATTGCTTTATCTTGGCCAAATACAACCCGCTTAAGATCTTTTGGTAATGTCGCCAAAACTGTTTTATCATCTTTTGAAACCGATTTAGTTGGGATACGTGCCATTTTAGAGACAACATTTTCCACATCAGCGACAGTAATATTCTTCTTGCGTTTCGCTTCCGTTAATAACATTTGCGAGGCACCAACTTCATCAATCACATCAATCGCTTTATCAGGGAGCTTTCTTTCATTAATGTGACGCACTGAGAGATCGACCACCGCCTCAATAACTTCATCACTATATTTTACGCCGTGATGCTCTTCGAAATATTTCTTTATTCCCTTTAATATTTCAATTGCTTCAAACGGCGTTGGTTCCACTACATCAATTTTCTGGAAACGCCGCAGCAACGCACGATCTTTTTCAATATAAGAACGATATTCTTTATATGTCGTTGAACCAATGCAGCGCAAGGCGCCTTTTGCAAGCGCAGGCTTAAGTAAGTTTGATGCATCCATTGCACCGCCACCCGTTGCACCAGCACCAATGATTGTATGAATTTCATCGATAAATAAAATGGAACCTTCCATTTCTTCAATTTCTTTGATCACTGCTTTAATGCGTTCTTCGAAATCTCCTCTAAAACGGGTACCTGCCAGTATCGTTCCCATCTCGAGATTAAAAATCGTCGCATCATGCAAAACTTCCGGAACCTCTTTTTTAACAATCCTCAAAGCTAGACCTTCGGCAATTGCCGTTTTACCAACTCCAGGGTCCCCTACATAAAGAGGGTTATTTTTTGATCGACGACATAAAATTTGAATAGTCCTGTCAACTTCACCAACACGACCGATAAGAGGATCAATTTTTCCTTCTCGCGCCTTTTCATTTAAATTGACACAGTATTTCTCTAAAGCAGATTTACCGTTACCATCTTCACCTTCCAGCTCGTCCTCAGTTTCACCATCAATCGAATCATGTTCATCATGTTCTCCAGATTTAGCAAGACCATGCGAAATATAATTTACCACATCAAGGCGGGAAACTTCATGTTGTTGAAGATAAAAGACAGCGTGACTTTCACGTTCAGAAAAGAGCGCTACCAATACATTACTGCCATTCACTTCTTCACGTCCACTGCTTTGCACATGAAGTATGGACCGCTGAATTACGCGCTGGAAACCAGCCGTAGGCGTCGCATCAATTGTGCTATCCTCTGCGATGTTGCCTTGCTCTTGATCCAGATATGCTTTTAGTTCCGCACGAAGCTGCGGAATATTGACGTCGCACGCCCTTAAAACGGCAACAGCATCCTGATCATCTAACAATCCAAGCAATAAATGTTCAAGTGTAGCAAATTCATGACTACGCTTATTTGCCTCAGCGACACTACGATGTAGAGTATGTTCCAAGTTCGGTGAAAATGTTGGCACTTGGCTCTCCTTAATTAATCTTTTTCAAGCGTACATTGAAGTGGATGTTCGTGTTTTCTTGCATATTCTACGACTTGATGAACTTTCGTTTCTGCTACTTCAAATGTGAAAACACCACAAACACCAATGCCTTGCTGATGAACTTGTAACATCACTCGCATGGCCTCACTTTCTGGCATTCTGAAGAATTGCTGCAAAACATGAACGACAAAATCCATCGGCGTATAATCATCATTTAACATAAGAACTTTATACATAGATGGTTTTTTCGTTTTAGGCTTAGACTTGGTTATGACTGATCCTTCAGTGCCTAAACCATTGTCATCATTCTTATCTGTCATTCCGATCCACTTAAAATTTCACTTATTATCTATATAAAGATAAAACCATATTTTCATTTTTAAAGGGGTAGCTGGTTATTTTATTATCTTAATTTACTGATTATTCTATCACAATTTGATCATGCTTTAAATATTGTAATGATTTTAGCGGCTTATCACAATTCTGGTAAAGCAATATTACTCAATTTTAATTGCTGTCCTAGATTTTCATAAACACGTATTAGTGCATCTCTGTCTTTGCCTTCGCAACGCGCAACTATTACATTTTGCGTATTTGATGCTCTAATTAACCACCACCCATCATCTGACATGACTCTCGCACCATCTAGATCATTAAACTCAGCACCTTCTTCTCTAAGTCGATTTACCACTTCATCAACGACTTTAAAGGGCAGCCCCTCCTCACATTCAATTCTAATTTCTGGCGTATTCACAACGGTAGGAAGTGTTTTTCTCAAAGCTTCCAAACCACCTTCAAATTTAGCAACAATATTAATAAGTCTAAGCGCCACATATACTGCATCGTCAAAACCGTAATATTTGTGCTTAAAGAAAATATGACCGCTCATTTCTCCGGCTAATGGGGCATCTAGCTCTACCATTTTGCTTTTAATTAATGAATGGCCTGTTTTCCACATTACAGGATCTCCGCCACATTTTTTAATATGGTCGAACAAAACCTGACTGCACTTAATATCCGCGATAATCTTTGATCCCGGCAATTCTTCTAATATTTCTTCTGATAATATTGCTAAGAGCTGATCTCCCCAAATAATTTCTCCGGATTGATCAATTGCGCCAATCCGATCTCCATCACCATCAAATGCGACACCCATATCTAAATTATTCTGATCAATCACTTTTTGTAAATCGACCAAGTTTTCAGGCACCGTTGGATCAGGATGATGCGCCGGAAATGTACCATCAATTTCTTCATATAGAAGTATATGGTTGCCCGGCAACCTTTCAGTAACTGCCTTAATAACATCGCCTGCCGCACCATGGCCGGCATCCCATCCAATCGAAAGATTAGCTTTTTTTAATGCGTCCATATCCACATCTTTAAGCATTCTATCTATATAACGATCAAATATATTTAAATGTTCAGAAGTTCCTTCCCCTTCTTCGAAATTATCCTTTGTACTTATCCGGCCGAGTTCTTGTATTTGCTCTCCAAAACATCCGGCCTTACCAACCATCATTTTAAAGCCATTATAGTTTGATGGATTGTGTGAACCCGTAATCATGATACCACCATCGGTATCAAGCTCATAAACTGAATAATAAAGCATAGGAGAAGGCCCCAAGCCGATACGCACCACATCAATGCCTGTAGATAATAAACCTGCTAGAATTGCTTCTTCCATTTTAGGCGAACTGAGGCGTCCATCAAATCCTAAGCAAATTTTTTGCCCACCATTTCTTTTTATGAGAGTGCCAAATGATTTACCTAGATATAAAGCATCCGTTTCAGTTAAAGTTTCCCCGACAATCCCTCGCACATCATATTCTCTAAGAATTGTGCTGTTAAATTTGTGCATTGTTATTTTCCAATTTTTATTTTAACAAAACATCTTTTGCTTGATTTAATTTTGCAGCAAAATATCCCGAGCCGCCTTGATCAGGATGGATTTTTTTCATTAATCTATGGTGAGCGTCCTTAATTTCTTGCTCAGAAGGATCCCCTAATAATTCTAAAATTTTCAAAGCTTCTTCTTTAGTCATCTTGCCATCTTGTGAAACTTCCATTTGCGGACCACCAGCTTTTGCTCGAAGATAAGACCAAAGCGCCCCTTGCCAGGAAAGAACAGACGCAACGGCAAGGACACCC
>NZ_CBFIEP010000072.1:0-21467 GCF_965661635.1 Pseudemcibacter sp.
TATCTCCGTGTGTTGTCGTATTGAATACATTCCTCACTGCGCTGTTTTAGCTCGCTGGGACAGTAATAGTTTTCCAACAGTATCTGGTTTTTGAGGGAACGGTGCCATCTCTCAATCTTGCCTTGGGTCTGACGGGATACAGTCCGCGAACATAAGTTCCATCACGTCTATAATATCCTGTCAACTCTACCTACAAGCACCGCCAATGCCCTAACACTGGCAATTAACAATTTCAGTGACTCATGCAAACAATGGTGCAGATAACTGATAAGTGGTTGCCAGTGATTAACCTAATCTGTGTAACAGGCTGTGTATATAATACGTACATACCCCCAGTGGCCCATGCATACCCCCCTGCTACTTAAGCACATGACCTAAGATGACATAGGCAAGTGAAGATAGTTAAAGACCCTATACAGAATAAGTATATTATTACCTACAATACCATCTTACTTTCCCTATACTCAATAGGAATTCTGTAAACATCATGCCTATGTACTAGCATCATTCCATTACCCGAAGATTTCTGTATAATCCACATAACTGCCCACGGACAGCTATAAACCGTCTGTGTTGCTTACCACTGTGCTGAACCATTACAGAGCCATTGAGGGTCTGTTTATGTGGCATGAAGGGTTGTCATTTCGCCAATCACTTTACTGACGCACAGACTGACGCACAGAATGTGCCTGTTGACTATGATTCATAGATATGCAAACTGGTACAAATGCTTATGTAGCTGTGCATTAAAGTGCCTAGCACAGGAACTATTAGTCCGACTGGGGGCACCATTTTTTTAGATTTTATACTCTAAAATCATTCCATGGCCCTGTGATAGCGAGAGTCATTGTTGGGCGGTAAACATTAACAAACATCGTTTTACCATCTGGGGAGAAACAGCATCCTGCGGGTTCTGTTTGCACGACTAATTTTGCAAAAGGGTAGGGTTGCCCCTCGGGTGTTAAACCGCGAATATAATTATTGACAATGTCGGTATATTGATCTTCGCATATTAGTAAGTGATCAAAGGGTGTGACAACAATATTATCACCATAATTCATATCATTTGGATCTTGTGATTCGAAGAATAGCTGAAGTTTACCTGGAACATTATTCTCGTCCGTTGTGCCTTCAAATTTAGACGGTTGATAGCGCATGACTTGGCCAAGTTTATTTTTACCACCCGATGTGCAACAGAAATAAAGTTCATTATCACCCCAATGAATTCCTTCTCCGCGCGCAAAAGTGGCTGCTCCCTCTTTATATCCCCGAATTCTTAGATCATCTTTAGGGCTTTCAATATCATTTAAGTCGATCCACTTCACATTGCGCCATGATTGAGGTTTAAAGTCGATAGATTGCCAATTTCTTGTATCAAGCCCTTTATCATACTCCATAATTGCCAGTGCTTGTAATTTACCACCCAGATGTAGCTTGCCATATTCGTTTGGAATAAAACGATAAAATAAACTGTTTGGACGATCTTCAGTGAGGTAGACAATTCCCGTCTTTGGGTCAACGGCGGCTGCTTCATGATTAAAGCGTCCCATTGCTTTTAAAGGAAATGGTTTTTTCAATTTTTCCTGTGTTGCCGGAACCTCAAAGATCCAGCCATGATCGAGTTGAGAGTTTTCGCCGGCTTTGGTTACATTTTCTTCACAACTCAGCCAGCTCCCCCAAGGGGTAATTCCGCCTGCGCAATTTTGCAACGTACCAATGAGACTATAAAATTCTTTTGTTCTTTTGCCTGTGCTCAAATCATAAATAATGGTTGTTGTGCCGCCTGCGTGGGGGATATTTTCATCAGTATGATCATAAGCCTCTTTAAGCAGTGGGCTAAGTATTTTTGCCGCATCATCATCTTGATTTTTTAAATTGATTTCATGATTTCTTATAAGCGCAACTCTATCATCATCAAGGGCAATACACCCCATTCCATCGGCACGGTCGGGTACTAAAAAACCATCATCCATTTTGTCCCCTAGGCTTGAAATAACACGGTAGCTAAACCCTTCCGGTAAATCTAAAATTTTGTGAGGATCCTTTTTTAAAGGACCATATCCATAAATTTTTTGTTCTTTGGCGAATGATTCACCGTTTAAATTGTAAATCATTCCCGCAAAGGCGAGTGAGCTGGCGCCCGCAAATAGTTTTCTGCGTGTAATTTTCATGTTTTTATACCTATAGCATTCTTATACCAAAATTATAGGTGAGAATAAAAATGTTAGTAAAATACAAAGACAGTTAGGTAAATTTTATATGAAAAGAAAATTAGAGTAACTTATTTATATATAAGTTGCTCTATTGGAAAGCCCGCGTCTTTTGCTTGCTTAAGTAAATTATCTAGATCTGATTGTGGAAGGACTTCGTTACGCGCTAAAATCCAAAGATATTCCCTTTTCGGATCACCGACCATGGCATATTGGTAGTTCTCTTCTAAAGCGATGATCCAATAGTCACCCGCAAGAAACGGTAACTTAATGCCTTTTAAGGGAAATTGGACTTTAAGTTTAGCATTGCTCTCTTGGTCTACTACCCATGCTCTGCCGATGGCCTCATCTGTTTCACCGTCTGAATTTTCAACATCACATTGATTTAAAACTCTTATATCCCCATCATCACGCATGGAATAATTGGCGGTGCTGTTAATACATCCTTCTTGGAACCAGTGATCAATTCTAGCAATTTCGTGCCATACACCTTGATAACGATCAAGATCAACGCGTTCGACGGTTTGTAGCTTTGGTAAGTTTGTTGATGAACAGGCACCAAGTCCGAACAATGTGGAAATAATAAATAGTGTTTTTGTAAGTTTTTTCATATTCTTTATACGTTTCGTATTCGTTGTGGATTGATTTTATCAAACCAAAGACATAATCGTTGAAGTTTTTAGCTGAATTGCTACATTGTGCGCCAATAAATAATAATATTATTCCAAAATATTTGAAGCTGAAGAGATAAAGATGAATTTAAATAAGTTAAATCGAACAATCCACAATTGGATTTCAATATTTATTGCGTTACCATTATTATTGATTATCGTCTCTGGATTGTTTCTCCAACTCAAAAAAGATTTAAACTGGATTCAGCCGCCCAGCGTCCGAGGAGCGAATGCAGAAACGCCGACCGTGAGCCATGCACAATTACTTTCTGCTGCAACAAGCGTTCCAGAAACAAAAGGGTTGAAATGGGCCGACTTTGACAGAATAGATTATAAAACTGATCGTGGGATGGTTAAATTTATTACCGCAGAAGGATGGGAAGTACAGGTTGATACAACAAGTGGTCAAGTTCTTTCCGTTGCTTCACGCCAATCGGATTTCTTGGAAAAGCTTCATGACGGTTCTTATTTTGGCGATTTTGTAAAATATTATGTGATCTTACCTACAGGCATTACGCTTTTTATTCTATGGATTACGGGACTGTGGATGTTTATTTATCCTTATGTGAAGAAAGCCTCTAATAAAAAGAAAAAGGCATTAAAGGCCGCAAAAAGGGAAGCATAATATGGCTATAGATTTTCACGCACATTATATTGCACCTAAACTTATGGAAATGCTTGAGGCACGTAAAAATGATCCTCGCATTACGCATAATTCGGATCGAAATTCTCTTTATCATATGCCAGTTAGTACACTGCCATATTCAAGTCTTTACTATAATATGGTTGAACGCATCGAATATCTTGATCATGTAGGAATGGAAAAACAGGTTATTTCATTGCCCGGTTTGCTCGGTATTGATTATTTACCGATTGAACAATCTTTGCCAATGATCAAAGCCAGTAACGATGACCTTGCAATTCAATGTGATCGGTACCCTGGTCGAATTTATGGGTTGGCAGCACTTCCACTTGCTGATCAAGGTGAAATGTTAAATGAGTTTAAAAGATGTGTTGAAAACTATGGTATGTTGGGTGCCATACTTCCTAATAATGCTTTTCTTTCCTTAGAATATGCCAATGAATACAAAGCTTTATATGAGTACGCGAATGAAAAATCGTTACATTTTTTCATCCACCCGGGGTGGCGTGCTGATGAATTTCCAGTATTGGATACACGACCAAAAAATGACCCTGATGAATTACTGATTGCACGAGGCGCTCTTGGCGTGCAGCATTCCGTATCGCTTGCGTTAATTACATTATTATATACGAATTTTTTAGATCAATTCCCAAATACGACCACACATATTGCAAATCTTGGGGGTACGTTCCCCATGGTTGTTGAAAGAATGCATCATACCGTTGAAGCGCGCTTTCCAGATGCAAAATTGCCACCTTCGCGTAAAGATAACCTCTTTTTTGATACGTCTTCACTTGGATCTCGTGCGATAGAACTGGCCGTAGAAATTTACGGTGCAGATAAGATTGTTGTGGGGACTGACACACCAATATTTTCCGCTGAGACCGGACTTAAGGTAATTAATGAAACGCGTTTAAGTGCGGATGAAAAACAAATGATTCTTAGAGAAAACGCGCTCACATTGCTTTCACAGTAACGTGAATTGTTGGAAAAACGCCTCTGTGATAAAATAATCGTTAAATAATTCCTTTATTCAAATTATGGGAGTTAGCTATTGATTATGAAGGTTAAAAAGTTTCAAAATTATTCTATTGTGCTGCTAGTGGTATTAACATCAGCATGCAAAACTTTGCCCAATCAATATGTTTATCCAGGTGAAATTTCAGAATATGAATTAATCAGTGGTGTAACTTTTTTAGGAAGTGCATTAAATAATAAAGATTTTCCAGATATAGACGTAATGGCTGTGTCAGAAGAAATGAGTGCCTTCTTAGAGCGGCATGTTTCAAATGCCAGTAATCATGAAACTAAAGCCAAAAAATTATCCAATGCTATTTTTAATAATGACGGTTTGGGTTTAAAATATAATCCGGGCTTAACAATGACAGCGATTGAGACGTTTGATTATGGGGCTGGAAATTGTCTCTCGTTTAGTTATTTATTTTTTGCGATGGCTCAAGACTTAGGTCTAAATGTACAATTCCAAGAAATAGATATTTTGCCAGAATGGGATTATACCAATGATGAAATATATGTTGAAAGTCGTCATATTAATGTACGGGTCAATTTATATGGGAAAAACGATTTAATTGTGGATATTGATTCTGTAGGGCCTGACCGTCAGTTAAATTATACTTTATTAGATGAAAGTTATGTCCTTGCCCTTTTTTATGGCAATGTGGCGGCAGAATATCTTCTCAAGCAAGACTTTGAGAGTTCTTTTAAATATTTCGTAAAAGCGATTAAAACCGATTATGAAGGGTCATCTTTTTGGACGAATTTGGGCGTTTTGTATCGACGGGACGGTTATGAAGATCATGCAGAAAAGGCATATTTTACAGCTCTTTCATTCAATCCAAAAGATAAAGCGGCACTGAATAATTTATCTTTTCTTTATACTGAACAAGGTAATAAGGAGCGTGCTGATTATTTTGGGCAACTCGTTGAAAAATATCAGGAAAGCAATCCTTATTTTAGATATGTAAAAGCGCAAAAGGCAATGGAAGAAAATCAATATAATCTTGCACTAGATCATATTAATCAAGCCATTCGCCAGAAAGACAATGAAGCAAGGTTTTATTCACTAAAAGGAACAATTTTTGCTGCTATTGGGAAAAAACGCGAAGCTGAAAGAGCGCTTGGCATAGCAGAACAATTAAAAATTGAAGCCCTTTGAATTATTTCATTCTGTTCGCGATTAAATCATGAACCACTGAAGGATCAGCGAGAGTTGAAGTATCCCCGAGGTTTGAATAATCATCTTCAGCAATTTTTCTAAGAATGCGCCGCATAATTTTACCTGACCTGGTCTTCGGCAAGCCCGGTGCAAATTGAATATGGTCCGGTGTGGCAATTGGGCCTATTTCTTTTCTGACCCACTGAACTAGTGTTTTCTTTAATTCTTCACTAGGGTCATGACCCGACATTAATGTGACATAGGCATAAATGCCTTGACCTTTAATATCGTGGGGGAAACCGACAACGGCGGCTTCTGCCACATCATCATGGGCGACCAAGGCACTTTCGACCTCGGCGGTGCCCATCCTATGTCCTGATACATTAATGACATCATCGACACGGCCAGTAATCCAATAATAACCATCCCCATCGCGACGGCACCCATCACCGGTAAAATATTTTCCTTCATAAGTGGAAAAATATGTCTGAATAAATCGTTCATGGTCCCCATAAACGGTTCGCATTTGACCAGGCCAACTATCAGCAATACATAAATTGCCTTCAGCTTTACCTTCAAGGATATTTCCGTCTCCGTCCACAAGCTCAGGCTTGATACCAAAGAAGGGGCGTGTTGCAGAGCCAGGCTTTAAGGCGGTCGCCCCAGGAAGAGGCGTTATCATGATGCCACCGGTTTCCGTTTGCCACCACGTGTCTACAATGGGGCATTTTTCTTCGCCTACCACATTATAATACCACTCCCATGCTTCGGGATTAATGGGTTCTCCGACACTGCCTAGTATACGCAGTGAGCTTCTATCTGTGTCCCTTACGAATTCATCACCGGCGCCCATTAAGGCCCTAATAGCAGTGGGAGCGGTATAGAAAATATTGACCTTGTGTTTATCGCACACTTGCCAAAACCTAGAAGCATCGGGATAATTTGGAACACCTTCAAAAACGAGTGTTGTGGCACCATTTACAAGTGGACCATAGACAATATAACTGTGACCCGTAACCCATCCTACGTCAGCAGTACACCAATAAATATCACCATCATGATAATCAAAAACATATTTATGTGTAAGGCTCGCATAAACAAGATATCCACCGGTTGTATGAAGAACACCTTTTGGTTTCCCTGTTGATCCGGAAGTATAAAGAATAAAAAGTGGATCTTCCGCCTTCATTTCTTCTGCGGGGCATTCCGCGGATACTTTTTCTGCTTCTTCGTGGTACCAAATATCTCGTCCTTCTAAATATCCGACATCGTTTCCAGTGGCTTTAACAACGATAACTTTTGAAACATTTGTTTCAGGGTTTTCTAAAGCTTTATCCACATTCGCTTTTAAGGGAATGGCCTTTCTTCCGCGCATCCCTTCATCTGCTGTAATAACGATTTGGCTTTCACAATCAATAATGCGTCCCGCTAATGCATCGGGAGAAAATCCGCCAAAAACGACGGAATGGACAGCACCAATTCTTGCGCAAGCCAGCATGGCATAAACGGCTTCCGGTATCATCGGCATATAGAGCGTAATACGGTCGCCTTTTTTCGCACCCGCGTTTTTTAAAACGTTGGAAAATCGGCACACTTCTTCATATAATTTTTGGTAAGTGATATTTTCTGATACATTGGGGTCATCGCCTTCAAAAATAATCGCCGTTTGATCGGCGCGATCTTTTAAATGGCGATCAACGCAATTCACACACGCATTTAATGTGCCATCACCATACCAACGAATATGCAGATCATTTTTCTCATAAGAGACGTCTTTTACTTCGGTGAATTTTTTTATCCAATCCAGACGGTCACCCATTTCGGACCAGAATTCCTCGGGGTTAGAAACGGACTTTTCATATAGTTCGTTATAACGATCATTATTAATTAATGCCTGTTCCGAAAGTGTCGCAGAAACAGGATAAACGTGGTGTTCTGACATTTTGGCCTCATTCTTATTTTTATTTGATGTGATGGTAATTACTTGGAATAAGAAAGTCTATTTTTTTGACAATTTTCGTATCATAAATCTTGCTGGATGAAGTGCATGTTGTATTTGGCTTTTGATAGGTTTTTTACAATCGCGAATTAATGAGGTCAAATAATCACTTAATAGGGGCGCAGTTAGAAATCCCCTTGACCCTAAACCAGCAGAAATATAAAGGCCACTATGATATGATGCGGTATCAAATTCTTTATGATTAGGTCCGTGATGAAGATCTTTATAAAGCCTTTGGTATTCATTAAATTTTGGTAAAGCACCGCATACTGGCAAATGATCATTAGTCATGGCTCTTATTTCACGCCTACCACCTAATATTTTGCTTGAATTAAGTGGTATAGGTGATTTTTGGATGTTTTTCTGATGAGAGATGTCATTAATATCTTTAATATCATCACGGTCAAATGTAGCGCCACAAATATTGGCATATCCATTTTCTATTTCTATAGCAGGCGTTAAATATCCATCAGAGCAATAGATTTTATCAATGACTTTTTCGGTTTTTATATAAGAAATTTGGCCCGAAACTTCATCAAATTTTAAATCATTAGATTGTTCAAAGATTTTGGAATTATAGCTGTTGCAAATAATCACGGCGTCGACCAGAAGTCTTTCATTTCCGGGGTGATGAATTAAGATCCATTTTCCTTTATCTGAGTTTGTGATTTTAGTAACTTTTGAATTTAAAAGAGTTTCAAAATTATTTGATAGATAAGCTCCCAGTTTTTTCGGATTGATGTAACCCGCGTTTGGAAAAAACAATCCTTCTTTCGTTTTTTGCATAACTGTAGTGGGATACTGTTCGCTCAACTTATTAAACCTTCTCTGTTCCTTTTTATCTTTAGGTAATTTTAAAAGGCCGCATTTATGAAAGACATCTTCTGGTAGAGTGTTATAAAAATCCACAGCATATTCAAATGCTTTTAAATAGAATTTCTTTTCTATGGATTGATTTAAAGCAATATAAGGATCAAGAATTGCAGCTGGATTTCCAGAAGCACCAGCCATTATGGATTTTTTTTCTTCAATTAATGTAATTTCAAAATGTTTAGATAGGTACGATGCCATCATTAAACCGCTGATACCGCCGCCAATTATGGCAACTTTAGAGCCATCATTGAGCGCAGCAGGGGGATCAAACCAAGGTTTAGAATGTTTTTCTGACATTTTCGGATAGCACAATTAAATAATGTAAGACAATATAAGTTGAGAGGAGTATATTGTATCTTTAAAATGAATAACACCCCGATGTTAAAAGGTAAGAAAAGACGATGAAAAATATATGCACTTATATTATATGCTTGGTTATATCTTTGCCGTTTCAGAATGCAGTTTACGCGCAAAACGGTGATAATATAGTTGTCCCATGTGCTGTCCCCTTTTATCGTGAGTTAGATTTTATTGTTGGTGATTGGCAAGTTTTTCATAATTCAAATGGAAAATTGGCAGGATATGACCGTATTGGCCGTACCTTAAGAGGATGTGCCATACAACAGAGCTGGATTTCCTTAGACGATCATTTTTCATCAGAATATGTTCCTTTTAGAATGTACGGTAAAAGTCTTACGGCTTTTAATGGTTCTGAATGGGTCCATATGTGGGTTGATAATAATGCAGGTGTTCAAATCTTAAAAGGCGGCCCTGAAAAGGACAGGTTTGTTTTAAGAAGCGAAAAGCCGGTTGGTGGTTATGAATATAAATTAACCTGGCAGAAGGGTCAAAAGGGGCGCCTTCTTAATTTACATGAACGAAGAAAAGTATCTTCAAATTCTGAAGATACTTGGGAAACTCTTTATGAATGGGTTTATATCAAGAATTTAAATCAAAATATTTTACCAGAAGACGAAGAAGTAGAATAATTATTCCAGATTTCATTTAGCTGATTTTTTTTGAAATTCAACAAATGCATCATGATCTATGGGTCTACAGAAATGATAACCCTGAAAAACATCACAACCTTTTTCTTGTAATATTTTAACATGTTCTTCGGTTTCGACACCTTCCCCAACGACAGTTAATCCTAAACTGTGGCCTAAGCGGATAACAGCATCCGTAATCGCTGCGTCATCCTGATCTTCATGAATATTTCTAATAAATGACTGATCGATTTTAAGCTTATTAACAGGGAAGCGTTTAAGATAAGCCAAGGATGAATATCCCGTACCAAAATCGTCAATTGATAAATAAACACCTAAAGCTTTTAACCCTTGAAGTTTGGTAATCACACTTTCTGCGTTTTTAATCACCATGCCTTCAGTAATTTCAAGTTCTAACCATTTCGGGTTTAAGTTTGATAGTTTTATCGCATGTTCAATAGTTTCTACGAAATTATCAGCATGGAACTGTCTTGCTGAAATATTGACGCAAATTCTAATTTTCGGTAGCCCTTGATCTTGTCAGCCTTTGGCTGCAATACAAGCCGTATTTAAAACCCATTGGCCTATAGGAATCATAGGCCCGCAAAGTTCGGCTATTGGAATAAAATTATAGGGCGAAATCATTCCATTTTCAGGGTGAAGCCAACGTATTAGCGCTTCTGTGCCAACCATCTCACCCGTAGTGGCGTCAAATTGTGGTTGGTAATGCAGCAATAATTCGTCATTCTCTAATGCTTTATTGAGATCCATCTCAATTTGTTTTTGAACTTTCGTTTCCGCATCCATCTGTGGATCATATAGGCGGAATACGCGTCTTCCGTCTTCTTTCGCTTGATAAAGTGCCACATCCGCCATGCGGATCAATTCAGTTGGCGTGTCAGAATCACCAGGGAAAAAGCTTATACCTATACTGGTTCCAATTTGGATAACATTACCGTCAATTTCTACGGGTTGTTGAATGCTGTGAATGATACGGTCGGCAATTGTAATTATATTCGCATCATCTTCGATATTGGTAAAAACGATTGCAAATTCATCACCGCCCAATCTGGCGACAGTGTCAACTTCGCGAGCACACTTGATTAATCTTTCAGCGACTACCTTTAATAGTTTATCACCAGTCGCATGCCCATGAAGATCATTGACGGGTTTAAATTTATCTAAATCAAGGATCATGACGGCGACTTTTTTCTCAAGTCTTCGTGCGAGTTTAAGTGCTTCGTCTAACCTTTCTGAAAGTAGATTTCTGTTAGCGAGACCCGTTAAACTATCATGCCAAGCCATATGGCGGATTAACTTTTCAGCTTCATATTGTTCACTTACGTTTCTAAAAAGAACCGTATAATGTTTTTCATGTTCCAGATATACTTCACGAATATCAATTTTTAAAGGGATAGCTGACCCATTTTGATGTTGGCCTTGTTCATCGGCTTTATAAACATTACTTCCGTCAACTTGCTCGTTTAAAAGTGTAGAAATATGTTCAACGGTTTGTATCTTACGTGTTTTCACAAGATTTGATAATTCCATTCCGATAAAGTCAGAACGAGCATATCCAAATATGATAGACATGGCATTATTGGCAGAGACTATTTTGCCGTCTTCATTAAGCGTCACCAAGCCTTCTTCCATCGCATTGAGAATAGATTGAATACGTTTAGCGTTATTTGCTGCTTCTTCTTTTGCTACGGCGAGGTCTTCTGCTAAATGAATGGCTTGTTCAGTTTGCGCTTCCAAATATTCTTTTGCCGCTTGAAATTCGATCTTTTGATGATCTTCACCCTGATCTACTTTTTTTAAGGTAATAATAATACCCTTTTTAGGGAATATCTCAGCACGAAGTTCAACGGTGTTATTTTCTGAAAGATGAACTTTATAGACCCAATTAAAAGAATTTGTTGAGTTCGCTTCATAAAACATTTCATGAATTAGGGAAACCGTATGAGCATTTTCGTGCTCAAAATCCTCGTTACTCATCTCAATATGAAGTAATTCAGAAATAGTAGCTGATGATTTATCGTCTAAAGAAAATAACGTATTGAATTCATGATTACTTTGAGCCAATTTAAGTTGATGATCAAAGAATGCCACTCCCATTGGGAGGCTTTCCAGAATGCACTGTGAATCAAATAATTCATTAGAATTATTTGATTTAAAAGCCATTATTTTTTCATCGAAATTTGCCATTTGACCCTATGTATTATTCACATGAGCCCCAATATAGGCATTGGCGCTTAATTTTACGTTAATTTATAATGGACTGGGTCAATTTTAAGGAAGTATGGCTAGATAAGGGTTTTCTGCATTGATTTGAAAATTTTGAATCGTTTCCCTGGCTTCTTGCGATTTAATCCATTTCATGAAAATATCTTGTGCATTCAATGAGATATGACCGAATAAAAGAGGGTTAACACTAATCACACTATAGATATTTTCTAAATCACTATCATTTTCAAATAGAACAGATAACTGTCCTTTGTTTTTATAGGAAAGCCAGGTTGCTCTATCCGTTAGGGCATAGGCTTCTTTTTCAACTGCAATGCCTAGTGTACGTCCCATACCACTGCCAGTAATAATATAATTGTTAGGGCTCAATTTTTCTTGATCGACCTGTATTTTCCCCCAAATACGTTTTTCTGCATTGTGGGTTCCGCTGCCATCGCCTCTTGAAACAAAAATAGACTTAGACGCAATTTTCTTAAAGGCATCGCTTGCCGAATTACTCATCTTAACTGTTGCAGGATCACTATTGGGCCCAATAATAACAAAGTCATTTTGCATAATCGAAATGCGTTCTTTTCCAAAACCGCCCTTCATAAAGATATCTTCATTAAGGGGGTCATGGACTAAAAGTATGTCCGCATTTCCATCTTTTGCGGATCTTAAAACTTTTCCTGTGCCATAGGCGATGGCTTTTACTTTTAACCCGCTGTCTTTTTCAAAAGCATCAACAATATGTGATAAAATGCCTGAGTCCTGTGTCGTTGTTGTCGCCATTAATGTAAGATCATGATCACTCTGTTTAGCGAACATGAAAAATATTAAACTTGCAATTATCACTAAAGCGGTAATGACGATATTCTTCATAGTTTGCCTTCTATGAATTTACGTGCTTCTTCGGTGGCAGGTCTATTAAAAAAGGTGGCCGCACCAGCGCATTCTTTGACTTTACCTTGATTGATGAAAATGATGTATTCAGCTACACGTTTTGCCTGCATTATGTCATGTGTTGCCATAATAGTGGTAACATCAGTATCCTTGATCATTTTCTCTAATGTACCTGTTGCGCTTGGGTCAAGGTTTGAAGTAGGTTCGTCTAAAAATAGAATATCCGGATCAAGTAAGAGTGCACGAATAAGGGAAAGTCGTTGTTTCTCACCACTTGATAAATTTCGAGCAGGATGATTTATAAAATCTGACATTGAAAATTGCTTTAGGGCGTTTTTCGCTTTTTCTATTCTAATCTTTTTTTCGATACCTTTTATTTCAAGAACATATTCGAGGTTTTCGAGTACGGTTCTTCTGAGGAAAACGGGTTTTGGAAAGACCATACATGTATTTATAATATCACTTTCAAAAAATAAATGACCTGATGAGGGTTGAAGTAAACCGTGACAGAGTTTTAATAAAATACTTTTCCCTGCGCCATTTGGCCCCAAAATTACGGTGTTTTTCGCTTTCTTAAATTCGAGTGATGTTTTTTGCAGGGCTTCCCCTTTTTCGTGACGGAAGCTTACGTTATCTAGATGAAGAGCGATGTTACTATTCGTCACAAGACACTCCATTTGTATTCTGGAAATATGTTTTTAAGATATTCATGAGTATATTAATGCTTAGTGATAAAAACAGTAGAATGATACCCAAAGCCATAGCAAGCTCTAGATTACCCTTGCTTATCTCCATTTGAATAGAGGTGGTCATGGTACGTGTGCTATGTTCAATATTTCCGCCTACAATCATAACTGCGCCGACTTCTGCGATGGCACGTCCAAACCCTGCGAGAAGAACGGTAATTAAACTGAAACGACATTCAATTAGCAATGTTTTAATGCGGGTAAAAGTATCAATTCTTAGTGATAAAAATAAGAGATTATATTCTCTATTTGCATCTTCTATTACTTGTCGACTTAGGGCAGCGATAATCGGCAATATCAGTATGCATTGTGCAATGATCATCGCGCTGGGTGTGTATAATAGACCAAGCAATCCAAGCGGACCGCCTCGTGATAAAAGCATATAAATAATCAAACCCGCCACAACAGGAGGCATTCCCATAAATGCGTTAACAAATATGCTAATAACTTTAGATCCGAAAAAAGAACGCGTCGCGAGGAGAGCACCCAACGGCAAACCAACACTTGCAGCAATCAGAAGTGCTGAGATACTTACATACATAGACATCCCGATAATTTCCATCAAATCACGATTGAAGGAAACAATAAGATAAATTGATTCTAGAAATATGTTGGAATTTTCTGCCATTTTTTTCTTTTATACTTTGCTTGGCCTTAAAGTAATTGCTAAATGTTCTTGAGTAAACTTAATTGTGAGATATCAGGATCATTAATGTTAGAGCCTCAAAGCCATGAATTACTTGATGTTAGTGACCACCAATGCCCTATACCGGTATTGCGGTTACGCAGAATGTTAGAAAAAATTGATAAAGGCGCTACCATTAAGTTGATTGCAACTGATCCAATGACGCTCATAGATATACCGAATTTTTGTCGTGAAACATCAAATGTGATAGAAGAAACACATGAATCCGATGACGAAATAATATATATAATTAGAAAAAGTTGATAATAGAATTGACCAAAGTATGAATATCGAAGAAGTAAAAGAAACATTTGAATTTATGGATGAATGGGAAGATCGTTATCGATTTATCATTGATTTAGGACGTAAATTACCAGATTTTGACGAAGCCGATCAAACTGAAGAAAACCGTGTCCATGGTTGCAGCAGTAAAGTGTGGCTCGTTTATGATCGTGAGGATGATAAAATTCTTTTTAAGGGGGATAGTGATGCCCATATCGTCAAGGGACTTGTCGCACTAATCTTAATGATTTTTTCTAATAAAACACCAAAAGAGATAGTTGCGACCGATGCAAATGGTATTTTAAATGACCTAGGATTATCCCAGCATCTTTCACCCATGCGTACCAATGGACTTTTTTCAATGGTAGAGCGTATTAAATCAATTGGAGAAAGTTTTCTTTGAGCGCGCTTGCCGATCTATATCCATTAATCATTATTATGTTAGGTGCAGGCATCGTCAGCGGTTTAATGGCAGGTCTATTAGGTATTGGTGGCGGTATTGTTCTCGTACCAATTATTGAAATTGCTTTAAGTTTTTTTGGTGTTGGAGACGAATTACGCATGCATATTGCGATTGCGACTTCTCTTGCAATTATCATCATTACCGCTTTTTCATCAACGCGTGCTCATTATCGTCGGGGGGCCGTAGACGTTGGCATTATAAAAAGCTGGGCGCCTGCTATGCTATTTGGCGCAGTGCTTGGCAGTTGGGCGGCGTCGCGACTAAATGGAACATATCTTGTTTTATTATTTTCATTTCTTGCTTTTATTGTTGCGATCAAAATGCTTTTTAAAGGGGATACGAAACTAATACGCGATGGTATTCCGGATCACCCGCTCGTTCAATTTATGCCTTATTCAATCGGCATGCTCTCTAGCATGATTGGTATTGGCGGTGGTGTGATGGGTGTTAGTTATATGTCGCTTTTTGGTGTACCGATCCACCGTGCCGTTGGTACGGCTTCTTTTTTTGGTGTTCTTATCGCTATACCTGGAACCATTAGCTATATGATAACGGGTCAAGGTATTGAAGGTCTTCCACAAGGTAATGTAGGATATGTTAGCTTTATTGGTATAGCTATTATTGCACCCGCGTCCTATTTCGCGGCTCCAATTGGTGCGAAAATCGCGCATAGTTTGGATCAGAAAAAGCTAAACCTTGCCTTTGGCTTATTTCTATTCTTCGTTTCAACCCAAATGCTTTATCGTTATTTATAAAAAAAACCCTGACTTTTTAAAAAGCCAGGGTCAGTTCGGAAGATATCAGGTGGAGGGAATTCCCCACCATGAAAGTAATTTCTGTTAAGTCAGCGTATGTCGCTTTCTAAAGTAAATGCAGCCATAAATCATTGCCGCGGAGATTGCAAAACCTATATAAAGTGCTGGTTCAGTGAAGCTCGAAAGGGCAAAAAATGTGCCTTGTCCAAAATTACCACCCATGCTCACCGCAAATGAAACGATTGCTTCTAGTAAAAGCGAGCCTTCAAAGAATATTTCTTCAGTTGCGATGATAAGCGCAGGTACAGCGAAGGCAATAAGGAAAGGTGGCCGGCGTGAGAAACTTGATACAAGCATGAACCAAGTTATCAATGGCAGTATCCATAGTACAGTCATTATCGGTAGAACAATATTTAGCATCATGAGTACTGGAACATTAATGTTCATATATATATACGATACCACATCAATACCATGATAAAGTCCAATAACGGTCATAGCCAGTACCATAAATAACTCAATGATAATGGCAAAAGGCACAATGACTAGGGGAATTACAAATATAATTGTTGCAAGTCTAATCAATACTTCCTTGGCGTCTGAAACGGGCATAGACTTCCAAAAGAGAATGCTGCCATCTTTACGTTCATCATGAAGCGATGAGAGCGCTGTAAACGTGATGGTAAAAGCAGCCGCGATCCATAGCAGAACTGAAAACCCAAACAACATACGAGTTACAATGAATGAAGGACTTTGCCCTTCTTCTCGAGCTTCAATAAAACCTGCACGCATACTTTCTTGAAGTGACATGTCATTTATCCATAAATCATTGCCCGTTACCATCGCGACGATAACAAAAACGATGAACAATCCGGTAATGACCATTGGTGTCATCAATATGGCGCGGCGGTGGTCCCAGAATTCCTTTAAGAAAAGCGCTTTAGTAGGGTTATAGCCGTTTATTTTTGTTAAGGCGGAAATCATAATATTCTCCTGTAATTCTTATTTTAAAATGCATTGGCCAATGGCACAAATTATTACGTTTTCAAGCTGTGGTATGGCTTCTGATACGGCAGAGATATTCTGATCGCCCGTATATGTAAGGCCACGCATACCAACGGTTGCCGTGAACATGAGAAAAGCAGTTAGAGCAATATTAATAATCATATGAAAATGCTTTTTCTTTTGTGGTTGGTTTTTCATAATTATTCTCCAGTCATCAATGTGACGAATAAATCAGAAAGTGAGAGCCTTCTAACATCACCGAAAGGACTTAAGGTCTCACGATCTTTATCATTAAAAATCATACTGACGCGTCCAAGTGACTTATTCTCGCGGTGAGGCGAAAGTGCACGTGCTTCTTCTATCATGTCTGCTTTTGGCTCTAGCACTTTCCATGTGGAAAGCGTTTCTTCCATAGAAGCATCATAGATAATTTGCCCGTCACGGATGAAAATCACATTTGTGAGAATGTTTTCAATTTCATCTACTTGGTGCGTAGTAATTATAATGGTGCGCTGTTCATCGAAATAATCTTCAAGCAACTGATCATAAAATCTTTTGCGGTAAAGAATATCAAGGCCTAGTGTTGGTTCATCTAACACGAGTACTTTCGCGTCGATTGCCATTACAAGTGCCAAATGCAATTGTACGATCATTCCTTTTGATAGTTTACCAACATTTTTATCCATTGGGATTGTTGTTTCTGATAGAAATGATAATGCTTTTTCAGGATCGAAATTTGGATGAATGCCTTCAACATATTGAAGTACTTCTTTTACTTTTATCCATTTAGGAAGGGTGGCAACATCTGAAATGAAGCAAACTTCTTTCATCAATTCATCGCGTTCAGAATGTGGATCAAACCCCATAACATTAAGTTCGCCTTCAAATGAAACCAGGCCTAATATTGAGTTGATCAATGTAGTTTTACCTGCACCATTTGATCCAATCAGTCCAACGATTTGACCTTTATTAATATTGAGGTCTACATTTTTGAGCGCCTGAAAATCGCCATATGATTTGCTGAGCCCCTTTGCGCTGATATAATGTGTCATAGTTATGTCCTCTAGTTTTTCTGCGCATTATTATGGGTGGAATCAAGCAATTCTTTAGGATCAAGACCTAGACGGCTGATCTGCTCGACTATCTTTGGCCATTCTACTTCTAAAAATGCTTTTTGTTCTGCGGCGAGTAAGTTTGTTCTCGCTCCATCTAATATAAACATGCCTAGTCCCCTCTTTTTTTCTACCAGTCCTTCATCAACCAATTCTGCATAGGCTTTTGAAGCGGTAATCGGGTTAATTTGATATTCAACTGCGACCTTACGGACGGAGGGGAGAGCTTCGCCCTCAGCTAGCACGCCGTCCATAATCATGGCTAGGATTTGATCCTTAAGCTGTAGATAAATCGGTCTATCATCTTTCCATTGTTCTACCACGGTACATTCCAATCTTGGTTTGGGGTTATTTCGTAAATTTCGCTATCCTTTTTCAATTAGCGTCGCTTATACGATTCCCTTAGACGGATGATGTGTAAGAAGAAAGTTTTGCAAATTCTTGGTATTCAGCAATTTTTTGTGACTGACTACCATTTGCCATAACTGAAACAATTAATAGGCTGGCTACTGCGAAACCTGAAAGAATTTTACGGGTTGAAATTCTATTTTCTTCAGAAGATACTTCTTTGTTATTACTAACAAGGCTAATGAAGCCATTTGGGTCAATTGAGTTCGCATATAAGTTAAACATTTTAAATTCCTTAGTAGTTGTGTTTGTGTGTCTTAGTGTTTAAGTGTTGTAGTTATATATAACAGTAAAGCAAATTTAGTCAACTATATTGGATGTTATTTTTTAAGTTATTTTTTAAAATCTTTTAAAATCAATAACTTAAATTTAAAATATTTTTAGATTTATAGGCGAGAAGGGTGTTATTAATAGTGTATTACGGTATAAATAGGTGTGTTACTCCATGAAAAAAGAATCAATATATGCACAAGTAGAAGCTGAAATTCTGAGCGTGACGGATGGTGAATATAATATTATTGCCAATATGGCATCAGTAAGCTGTCTATTAAATCTGGCGTTTGAAGATTATTTTTGGGTAGGCTTTTATATAGTCGATCCAGTAAAAGAGAATGAATTAGTCATAGGACCATACCAAGGAACACTCGGATGTCTTCGTATTTCATTTGATAGAGGGGTTTGTGGAGCTGCTGCGAAAACAGGGAAGACGCAAATTGTAGAAGACGTCAATGCATTTCCTGATCATATTGCGTGTGATAGCCAAACAAATTCTGAAATCGTCGTACCTGTATTTAATAAGAAGGGCGAATTGATCGCCGTCTTGGATGTAGACAGCACAAAATTATCTACCTTTGATGAAACAGATAAGTTATGGTTGGAAAAAATTATAAATAAAGTATTCAAAAAATAAAATTAGAGAAAAGAATGTTAAAGAAAATTACAGCATTCATGCTGTGCTATGCCATTTTGGGGTGCGCAGAACAATCAACAAATGAAAATGATAGCCAAAAAGTTATGGCTGATATGGTTCTGGAAAACGCTAATATTTATACGTTTTCTTGGGATGAGCCATCTGTAGAAGGTGTGCCTGCTATCAATGCGCCGGTCACCAATGACACGTGGACGCCAGAAGCAAATGCAATCGCCATTAAAGACGGCGAAATTATTGCGCTTGGCACAAATGAAGATGTAGCCACTTATAAAGACATTAATACTGAAGTTATCAATTTAAATGGTGCTTATGTATATCCCGGTTTTGTTGATACTCATACGCACATTGAAGAACTTGGTGCGACACTTGATGATGTTGACTTAAAGGGGGTTGAAACAGAAGAAGAGGCCGTTCAGCGTGTCGTAGATCATATCGCGAAATATAACCCGCCCAAAGGCCAGTGGATTGTGGCCCGCGGTTGGGACGAAGGACGCTGGGCGGATAAATATCCAACAGAAAAGCTTTTAACAGAGCGCGTGCCCGATTATCCGGTATTAATGGACGGGACGAACGGTTTTGGTGCATGGGGCAACAAAATGGCAATGGAGCGTGCAGGGATTACGCGCGATAGTAAAAACCCAACAGGCGGCATTATTCACCGTTATGAAAATGGTGAGCCCAATGGTGCGGTTCGTAACCGTGGTGTAGCGCTTTACCGTGATGCTGTTCCACCACTTTCTCATGAAAGAATGATGACCCGTCTGAAAAATGGCCTTCAGTTGATGGCAAACGATGGATATTCCATGGTGCATCATGCGGGTGCGAATACACCTATCATGAAAGCCTATCAGGGTTTAAATGATGCGGGCGAACTTCAAATCCGTGTCAGCGCGATGGTAAGTGGTCGTGATGTACCACAAATGAAAGAATGGATCAAAATTGGTCCAAAGAGATATGATAGCAATAAATTATTCGTCCATTCTGTAAAAGGATACTATGACGGTTCTCTTGGTGCTCGTGGTGCAAAATTGGTTGAAGAATATTCTGATATGCCGGGCCAATTTGGAGTGTCGGGTGAAGATTATGGCTTCCTGCCAAATGAAGTCAGTGAAATTCTTCAGTCGGGTTTTCAAGTCAATATCCATGCAATTGGTGATGGCGGTAACCGTGAAGCGCTTCATTTCTTTAGAGATAACTTTAAAAAGTATCCTGAATTACAAAATTTACGTCATCGCATCGAACATGCACAAGTCGTACATCCGGATGATTTTAAACTTTATGATGAATTGGATATCATCGCTGCAGTTCAACCGCCATTTGTTGCCGAAGACAAAATTTGGACCGTTGACCGAATTGGTCAAGAACGCGCTAAGGGGGCTTATGCTTGGCGGACATTCCGACGCAACAATGTGCCACTTGCCTTTGGTTCGGACTTGATGGGTTATAGTTGGGATATTTTTTACGGCCTTCATTCGGCCATTACAAGAAAAAGCAAAGATCTTGAAGCCGGAGACGGGTGGTTCCCCGATGAAAAATTAACTTCAGAAGAAGCATTACGTGGTTATACAACTGGCGCAGCATACGCTGCATTTCTTGAAGAGAAAACCGGAACTCTTGAAAAAGGGAAATGGGCTGATATTACTGTTGTGGATATGGACGTGTTAAATATTGGTGCGAAAACTCCGGCCAAATTATTTGACGGAAATGTTTTAATGACAATCGTTGGAGGCAACATCGTATATAAAAAGGAATAGAATATGAGTAAAAATGCAGATAATCCCGGCATTATTATACACCCACCGGTGTTTTATATTGTAGCGACCATTATCGGACTAGCGATTGATTATTTAATGCCTTTATCGTTTGGTTTTACGGATATTACGAAAACTGTTTCGTTAGTCATTTTGGCATTGGGGACAATTGTTTTGGTTTTAGGGTTTAAAATGTTTGCGACCGACAAACAAAGCCCAAGCGTGCATGAACCAACCAATGCGGTGTATCAATCAGGTATTTATGCATATTCCAGAAATCCAATATATCTAGGTGTGTTATTATGGATGATGTCGGGTGCTTTATTTTTTGATAAAGTCTGGATCATGGTCATGGCTTTTATACTTATTTTCTTTATGAATAAAGTTGTTATCGAAAAAGAAGAAACCTATCTCGAAGAGAAGTTCGGAGAAAATTATTTAGCATATAAGCAAAAAGTACGTCGCTGGATCTAAAGAGTAACTTTTATTTTTAAAGCTAGTAATTTTTTTTGTTTTGTTATTCTAATATTGAAGAACACAAAATAATTTATCCATGGAGGATCAAATATGAAAAAGAATTTCTTTAAAGTATTATTATTCAGTATTTCAGCTAGTTTTTTATCAACTAATACAACAATTGCA
>NZ_CBFIEP010000073.1:0-5062 GCF_965661635.1 Pseudemcibacter sp.
GCTTCTGATGGTGAAGTTGTACTTTTTATTGATGAGCTGCACACAATCGTTGGTGCGGGCGCGTCTGAGGGGTCTATGGATGCATCAAACCTCTTAAAACCGGCGCTTGCACGGGGTGAACTTCATTGTATTGGTGCAACAACCCTTAATGAATATCGTAAATACGTTGAAAAAGATGCTGCACTAGAACGTCGTGTTCAGCCGGTCTTAATTGGTGAACCGACAGTCGCAGATACCATTTCAATTCTGCGTGGATTAAAGGAAAAATACGAACTCCATCATGGGATCCGTATTAAGGATAGCGCTCTTGTTGCAGCCGCTACTCTTTCCAATCGTTATATAAATGACAGGTTCTTACCTGATAAAGCGATTGATTTGATGGATGAAGCCGCCTCCAAGATTAAAATGGAAGTGGACAGTAAACCCAGTGAGCTTGATGAACTTGACCGCAGAATAATTCAGCTTAAAATCGAACGTGAAGCCTTAACCAAAGAAAAGGATGCGGCGTCAAAGGATAGGTTAAAAAATCTTGAAAAAGAACTTAGTGAACTGGAAGAAACATCTGCAACCTTAACGGCACAGTGGCAGAAAGAAAAAGATCGCATCGAAGGCGATCATAAAATCAAGGAACGCTTAGATGCTGCACGTGTAGAGTTAGAAAAAGCCCAGCGTGAAGGTAATCTCGCACGTGCCGGTGAGCTTACATATGGCGAAATTCCAGATCTTGAAGAAAAACTAAAAAATGTCACGGAAGGTGACGCGGATGATAATCAACTTTTAAAAGAAGAAGTCTCGGACAATGACATTGCTGCCGTTATAAGCAGGTGGACAGGTATTCCAGTTGATAAAATGCTTGAAGGAGAACGTGAAAAGCTTCTTTCAATGGAAGAAAACATTGGCAAGCGCGTAATCGGTCAAGACGAAGCGGTTTCTGCTGTTGCAGCCGCCGTTCGTCGTGCGCGGGTAGGATTACAAGAAGAAACCCGCCCGATTGGTTCTTTCCTCTTTCTTGGTCCAACGGGTGTTGGTAAAACGGAACTCACTAAGGCCCTAGCAGAATATCTTTTCGATGATGAAAATGCCATGGTCAGGATCGACATGTCTGAATTTATGGAAAAGCATGCCGTTGCTCGTCTTATCGGCGCCCCTCCAGGGTATGTTGGATATGAAGAAGGCGGCGTGCTTACCGAGGCTGTCCGCCGTCGACCATATCAGGTGGTTCTTTTTGACGAAGTTGAAAAAGCCCACGGCGATGTCTTTAACATTCTGCTTCAGGTTTTGGATGACGGTCGTCTCACTGATGGCCAGGGACGTACCGTTGATTTTTCGAACGTATTGATCATTCTTACCAGCAATCTAGGCAGTGATATAATAGCAGCGCTCGGATCAGATGATGATGTTAATACGGTTCGAGAAGATGTGATGGATGTGGTCAGAGCTAGTTTTAGGCCTCAGTTCATAAACCGTCTTGATGAAATAACTCTTTTCCACCGTTTGGCGGAGAAACATATGCATGCGATTGTCGATATTCAATTAGCAGGTCTTGAGAAACGTCTTGCTGACCGTAAAATCACGCTCAATTTAGATGTATCAGCAAAAGACTGGCTTGCGCATACGGGCTATGACCCCGTCTATGGTGCGAGACCTTTAAAACGGGTTATTCAGCAGAACATCCAAGACGGCTTGGCCAATATGATCCTTGCTGGGGATATTCTTGATGGCAGTACTGTTACTGTAACCGCAGGTGCGAACGGCATTGAAATGACTGTATGATAAACCTTATTTGTTTGCCCCGCAATTGCGGGGCAGCAATTTACTAAATTATCAAACTTCAAAAATATTTCGCTTTTGATCGCTCTAATGCAAAGCGGCGATCGGACGATCCAAAGATAATTTTGTGTTAAGTCGTTAAATCTGAATGAAGTTGATACACGAAAATGTGACTTTTAATTGATTTTAATCGCTCAAATTGCGTGCTAATAGCATTATATAGATCGATTAAAGATTATTAAAATTAGGTATTGAGGTCATTGGCGCGTAAATTTATAAATGAATGGACCCGTGAAGATTTTGAAGCTCACCTTCAAGACATAACGGGCCATGATAAATCGGTTCAAAAGATCATGATCGCGGGTGATGGAAACATGAATTTCACTTTGCGGCTTATTTTTGATGACCAGTCTTCGATTATTGTGAAACAATCTCCGCCCTATTGTGCTAGATTTCCAGAAATCCCTGCGCCCGGAAATAGAATTATTTCTGAAATAAAATTTTATCAGTTATTAGAAGAGGGTCCATTTTTAGCGCGACATTCACCAAAATTACTCGGTTTAGATAAAACAAATAAAATTGCCTATTTATCTGATCTTGGAATGGCAACTGATTTTGAATATTTATATAATCAAACCGAAAAACTTAATACTGAAACATGTGAAAAATTAGTTCGCTATTTGAAAAAGCTTCATAGCTTGGAAATTTCATCAGATGTTACGTTTGAAAATCTCGATATGCGGGCACTTAATCATGAATATATTTTTGACCTGCCTTTTCAGGACGGTGAAAGAGCCATTGATTTAAACCAAGTGACCGGTGGATTAGCTGAGGAAGTTGATCATATATTATCTGAAACAGAGATAAAAATAGCGGCACATGAATTAGGAAAGTTATATTTTGAAAATACGAGAACGTTAATTCATGGGGATTTTTATCCAATGAGTTGGATTGAAACAACTAAGGGAATGTTTATAATCGATCCTGAGTTTGGTTTTCTCGGATTACCTGAAATTGATCTAGGGTTTTTTCTCGCTCATATGCTGCTCTCAAATAATTTTGCAGTCGCATATAATGTAATTAATAAAACTTATGGCCCCTGTGATTATTCATTGATGGCAAAATTTTGTGCCGTTGAAGTGATCAGAAGAATTTCATATGTGTCACAGTTGCCCATAATCAATTCTCTATCCTTTAAAAAAGAGTTGCTCATTTCTTCTGCGGAAGTGTTAAAAACAGGAAATATAAAAGTATATGAAATACTTAATCATCACGATCATTAGCCTGTTGTTTTCATCAATAACATTTGCGCAAGATAATACTGTTCGCTTTGCCCTTTGGGGAGGAAACGAAGATATTAATCATTGGATTGATACCTATGTAAGCAGTGAGTTAAAAAACAAACATGATATTTTGCTAGAACGTGTCCCACTATCTGACACACAAGATGCGATCCAAAAATTAATCCGGGATAAAAGGTTCGGACGTGAAAACGGCTCTATCGATCTTCTATGGCTGAATGGTGAAAACTTTAAAGCCATGAAAGATAACGATTTAACATGGAAGCCGTTTTTATATGAATTGGAGAATTCAAAATATATTGATTTAAAGAACCCAACGATCGCCAATGATTTTGGTATTGAGCATCTAGGATATGAGGCGCCTTGGGGCAGTGCGCAAATGGTCTTTATTTATGATAGCGCAAAAGTTACTAACCCACCTGAAACATTAGATCAACTCACGAACTGGATAAAAGAAAACCCTGGTAAATTTATTTATCCGGCCCCACCGGACTTTACGGGTAGTGCCTTTATAAGGCAAAGCCTTGCCAACATTTTGGGAAAAGAGGCCTATGACAATCTTATCAATAATTTTTCAGTAAACAGATTAGAGCAAGAGTTACCAAAACTTTGGTCATGGTTAAAAGAAATAGAGCCATATTTGTATCAAGAAGGCAGGTTTTATCCTGAATCGATTAGTAAACTTCATCAAAATTTTTCCGATGGCACAGTATGGATGACGATGGACTATTATCCGTCGACTGCACAAAGAATGATTGATAAGGGTATTTTTCCTAAAACGGCCAAAACCTTAGTCCTCAAAGAAGGGGCGCTTGCTAATACCCATTATGTGACTATTCCTTTTAATGCGAGCCATAAAGAAAACGCAAAGACCGTAGTAGATTTTTTATTGGGAATTGATGCACAAGCCTCTAAACTTAATTCAGACAACTGGGGTGATTTTAGTGTTCTTGATATGTCAAAATTATCCCCCCAAGATGCAGAAAAACTGCAATCAGTCGATTTAGGTGAAGCAACTTTATCACTGGAAATTTTGAATAATGCAAAAGTACAAGAGTTTCCTGCTGAGCATATTTCAATGATTGAGGAAGAATGGAAAAGCAACATAATTCAAGAATAGCCCTGTTATCCCTGATTTTTCTGGCTTTAATAAGCCCGTTTGGGCTTTTTATTTATGCTTTTTTCAACGTGGCGAGTGAGAGCATCTTTGCGCTCACAGAAAGCTCTCTTGACCATATTTCCATTTATGAACTGATATTCTCTATTTCAATAAGCGCAATTGCTACCTTCATTTCCGTCATTTTCGGAGGATTGCTTAGTTTTTATCTTTTGAGCTTTAGAAAAAAAGATTTGAATTTGGGAATGCTAAATATTGTTTTGGTTTTACCTCATATCGGTTTTGCCTATATCATATTTTTATTTTTTTCTGATACAGGGTTTTTGTTTCGATTTCTTCATACTTTTGGTGTGCATTCAAACGTTAGTCTTGTGAATGATACTTATGGTATAGGTATTATTCTAAATTACGTACTTAAAGAAATACCTTTCATTGTTCTCTATCTTCTTGCCACTAATAATACAAAAAATCAAAACTTTGTTCTCGCGGCAAAAGATTTAGGCGCTGGATTTTTACAATGTTTTTATAAAATATATATGCCACTAAATTTGTTACAATTTGTTTCAATATCCATTGTAATATTTGCTTTTATTCTTGGAAATTATGAAGTGCCCTTCTTACTTGGCTCAAACTCTCCTCAATTTTTATCAGTATCAGCGCTAAATAATTTCCAAAGCATCAATATCGATCAGAATATCTCGAGTTATTTGAAAGTAGTTATTATATTTGTCACATCATTTATTGTTTCTATTCTTTTAAGGCTAATATTCAGGAGTTCGAAATGATTAATAATCCGCGCTCTTTCAAAATCATTAATATTTTTTATTTGATACTGCTTGGTCACCTTGGCTTTTGGCTTTTAGCACCTAGAATT
>NZ_CBFIEP010000074.1:0-5107 GCF_965661635.1 Pseudemcibacter sp.
TCCCGGCTTTCTCATTATACTAAGTGTAGCAATGCAAATGTTTAGCACCGAACCTTCGCTTGCATTTTCGCTGCTTATCTTAACTCTTATTTTTTATTCAGAAAATCTGCTCGGGCTTTTACAAAATCAATATGCCACTCCATTCATAAGATTAATTATGCCTGCCTTTCCTATCGCTTTCGCATGGCTTTTTTCATAAATCTTGCTAACATTGAAAAAATTAATATGACCTGTTAGATTTTCCTTATAAAGCAAACTATCGGGTGTGATCATGAAATATATTGCCATTCTTTTTTTTACAATTGTTTTAACAAACTTTTCCAATGCTAAGACAATGAGCATGGTGGATCTATTAACTGATTACCCGGCCTATTTTAATGCATTAATACAGGGCGTCTCAATTCGTGCTGATGATGTTTTTACCAACCCTAATACTGCTGAACTAATTGAAAGTTATTTTAAGCCATATCAGGTAAAATCCTTACTTGATTAAATTATATATAAGGGCGAAACGCCTGTTGGCTTAATTTGCTGCGAAACCACAAGAGAAAAACGCATTTGGACTGGTGATGATATTGACTACGTCCGTGCCCTCACCGTAATGGCTGGTGTTGAGCTAAAATCCGCCAAAAAGAACTAATTTCTAGTTTATTCATCTTTAAATAGACATGTCATAATAGATCGCTATACTTCGCCAACTTTAAAATAGACACCAACATATCGGCGAACTCTAATGACCTTACGCAATATTGCAATTATTGCCCACGTTGACCACGGCAAAACTACCCTTGTTGACGGCATGTTTAAACAAAGCGGCATGTACCGTGACAATGAAACCGTTGAAGAGCTGGCAATGGACAGCAATGAAATCGAAAAAGAGCGCGGCATCACGATTTTTGCGAAATGTACTGCCGTCGATTGGGGTGACCATCGCATCAATATCGTTGATACACCAGGCCATGCCGACTTTGGCGGTGAAGTAGAACGTATTTTAAACATGGTCGACGGTGTTATTTTGCTAGTTGATAGTGCTGAAGGGCCAATGCCACAAACCAAATTCGTTACTGGCAAAGCCCTCGCCCTCGGCTTAAAACCTATTGTTGTCATTAATAAAATCGATAAAGCTGACCGCCGTCCTGAAGAAGTTCACGATGAAGTATTCGATTTATTCGTGAGCCTAGACGCAACTGACGACCAACTAGACTTCCCGATGCTTTATGCATCAGGGCGTGACGGATGGGCATCCCATGATTTGGAAGGTGCCCGTGATAATCTTGACCCATTATTTCAAACTATCATCGATTATTACGATAAACCGGCCATGCGCACGAAAGAAATCGTTGGCGAACCGTTTACAATGCTCGCAACTCTGCTTGACCGTGATAATTTCATGGGACGCGTACTAACCGGTCGCGTTCAAAGTGGGAAAATTAAAGTCAATGACCCTATTAAAGTGATTAATCACAAAGGCGAAATCGTTGAAACAGGAAGAGCCACGAAATTAATGTCTTTTGAAGGACTTGACCGTGCTCCTATTAATGAAGCCATTGCTGGCGACATTATTGCGATTGCCGGACTTTCGATCGGTACTGTTGCTGATACGATTTGTGCACCTGAGGTCGAAATTCCACTTCAAGCACAGCCAATTGATCCTCCAACACTTTCCATGGCATTCACGGTTAATGATAGTCCGCTTGCCGGACGCGAAGGCGACAAAGTCACGTCACGTATGATCCGTGACAGATTACTTAAAGAATCTGAAGGAAATGTTGCTATTCAGATTACTGAAAGTGAAAGCAAAGACAGCTTTGATGTTGCTGGTCGTGGTGAACTTCAACTTGGTGTTCTCATTGAAACCATGCGCCGTGAAGGGTTTGAACTTTCTATTTCTCGTCCTCGTGTTCTATATGGCGAAGATGAAAATGGTGCCCGCACAGAACCCTACGAAGAAGTTATCATCGACGTAGACGAAGAATATTCAGGTGTTGTTGTTGAAAAAATGTCTGAACGCAAAGCCGAAATGTCTGACATGCGATCTTCTGGCACTGGTAAAACACGCATTACTTTTATTGCTCCTTCTCGTGGCTTAATTGGCTATCACGGTGAATTCCTAACAGATACGCGCGGAACAGGCATTATGAACCGCACATACCATAGCTACGGTCCTTATAAAGGCCCTATACAAGGTCGCCGTGTCGGTGTCCTTATCAGTATGGGTATGGGTAAAGCTGTTGCTTATGCGCTCTTTAATCTAGAAGATCGCGGCATCATCATGATCCACCCACAAGAAGAAGTATACGAAGGCATGATTATCGGTGAGCATGCACGCTCTAATGATTTGGATGTGAATGTTTTAAAAGGAAAGCAACTGACTAACATCCGCGCAGCGGGTAAAGATGATGCTATTAAATTAACACCGCCTCGTAAATTATCACTCGAACAAGCAATAGCCTATATTCAGGATGATGAATTGGTTGAAGTAACACCACAAAGCATTCGTTTAAGAAAACGTTTTCTTGTACCACATGAACGTAAGAAAGCTGCGAAAGCTGCCTCTAGTTAATTGATCTAAAGATTATTTAAGCAGGACAATAACGCTTTTCGGTACTCCGGATCTTCGCTTAGTGCTTTAAAGGCATCAACAGGCTTGTTTGATGCTAATATCTCTATGCCACTTTCTGCGCGGGCCTGATACTGCTTAACAACCTCCTGCCAATTCACGCGCTCAGCGAAGCTAGTATTTTCAAATGCCAGATCAAATGTAAGTCCAACGGTGGTAATACCGTAACTATTTAATGTTTTTAAGAATTGTTTATTTTGTTCAACATTCGGGGTTAACGAATGGATTTGATGGGTGTCTATTCCGGAGTATAATAGTCGTTCTAGTTCTGCTTGATTAGCGAGTCCTATTGAGACAAACGCATTTGGAAGTTTTTCTAATATTTTTTGTGCATCCTCGATTGAATATGCAATATAAAAAACTCTACCTTCAGCCTTTGATTTAATAACCGCTTCCACAACATCATTCACATTCAAAGGAGGTTTCATATCAATTTGTAAAAGCGCCTTCCCTTTCGCCCATTTAAGCGTTTTAGTGAAGGTTGGCGGATGAAAATTAGTTATATTTCCATCATTATCTTTTAAATTTGCTTCTTTAATATCCGTCCAATTAGTGTCTTTTACGGCGCCGGATAAGGTCGTTGTGCGATCGAGCCTATTATCATGCAGAATAAATAATTGATCGTCTTTGCTTTTAACAACATCAAGCTCGACAATTACCGACGCATTTTCTGTTGTTCGCTCAAAGGTTTCAATTGCATTTTCAGGGTATCCTTCAATTGGCCCTCCCCGGTGCGCGCTTACCAGCGTTACATCATTATCTCGCAAACATTGAAAAAATGCAGGAAGTGCCCCATCAGCATTCTTCGCTATATCCTCAGATGTTACCGTTTGTGCCGGTTCTTGCGAGCAAGCAGATATAAAGGTCAGAATTATAAAGCAAAATATTTTTTTCATATTCACATTATATATCAGACTATTTAGTTCGGATATAAATTTTATATTTAGCATTTCCCAAGTAGACTTTCTAATCTCTTATTGTGATAAATTTTCTTTTTGATAAACTCATCATGAGGAAATAATCATGAACCATCACGTCAATAAATATCCACACTTATTAGAACCCCTTGATTTAGGCATCACCACATTGAAAAACCGCGTCATGATGGGATCAATGCATACGATGCTTGAAGAAATGGATGATTTAACCCCGCTTGCGGAATTTTATGCCGCACGTGTCCGCGGTGGTGTCGGTTTAATAGTCACTGGCGGTATGGCCGTAAATGACATTTCGTTTGCCGGATGGCATGGCGCCAAAGGTGTTTACCGTGAAAAAGACGCCGAAAGACATCATGTCGTCACTAATAAAGTTCACTCTGAGGGCGGCAAAATATTATTACAGCTTCTTCATCTCGGGCGTGATGCCTTTAGCCCTGATGCGATAAGTGCCTCTCCCGTTAAATCACCGCTAAGACCATTCACGCCCCGTGAAATTTCACATGAGGAAATATTAGAACAAATCGATGCCTATGCACATTCGGCCTATATGTCTAAAAAGGTAGGTTATGATGGTGTTGAAATCATGGGATCCGAAGGATATTTCCTTCATCAATTTCTTGTTGAAAGAACAAATAGACGCGATGATCAATGGGGTGGAAATCACAAAAATCGCATGCGTATATCACTTGAAACCGTCAAAGCGGTACGTGAAAAAGCGGGTGATGATTTTATAATAATGTACCGTTTTCCTATTATCGACCTTGTCGAAATGGGCAGTACATTTGACGAAGCATTGGAATTTGCCTTAGAACTTGAAAAGTTAGGCGTTAATATACTAAATGGCGGCATCGGTTGGCACGAATCCCGTGTTCCCACCACCCATACCGTTGTTCCACGCGCTGCATTTACATGGGTAACCGAAAAATTTAGAAAACATCTAAAGACCCCTATCGTCACTTCAAACCGTATCAATACCCCCAAAGTCGCAGAACAAGTTCTAGCCGATGGACATGCAGATATTATTTCACTTGCTAGACCCATGCTCGCGGATCCTGATTTTGTCATAAAAGCCATCGAAGGACGCGAAGATGAAATCAATGTCTGCATTGGCTGCAATCAAGCGTGCCTAGAACATACTATGTCTATGCCGCCAAAACTGGTTAGTTGCCTGGTTAATCCTCTCGCCTGTCATGAATTGGAAATTAAATTAGAAAAAACAACGCTGCCAAAAAATATCGCCGTGATCGGTGCAGGTCCAAGCGGCATGGCATTTTCGGTTTATGCCTCTGGTCGTGGTCATACTGTCACGCTTTATGATGGTGCTGATGATATGGGCGGACAGCTCAATCTTGCAAAAATGGTTCCGGGCAAAGAAGAGTTTTATGAAACACTTAGGTATTATAAACGCATGATCGAAAAGAATGGCGTCAATTTAGTTTTAAATACCATGGTCACGCCATCAATGCTCAATCAAGAAAACTATGATGAAATAATCATCGCAACGGGAGTATCACCGCGTATACCTGATATTAAAGGCATCAACCATGAA
>NZ_CBFIEP010000075.1:0-5045 GCF_965661635.1 Pseudemcibacter sp.
TTTAATTCTTTCATTAAAGCAAAGGCATTTGAATAGGTTACAGTTATACGTTCCGTATTGACGACAGGCAGAGTAAAGCCTGCACGCTGTAATAAACCGCCGGCGTCCCGAACGTCCATGAGTGGGGACGCATGCGGTCTAATGCCGCCTAATCGTTCAATATCCGCTTTCATCATAGAGGCGCGCAGTTCAAATAGTGTTTCTCCCCCGAGTGACGCCCCAATAAAAAGCCCATCTGGCTTAAGACTATTAAATATTTGCACTAATGCACCGGGTAAATCATTGATCCAATGCAGGTTTAAGGCGCAGAAAATAAGATCAAGGGAATTGTTTTTGACGGGAAGAAACTCTTCATCGGCTTGAATAACAGGTTTTTTTAATGCTGAAATTTTATGAAAAGATAAATCTTGATCAATCAACAAAGCATTATCAAAATATTTTTGCATGAGTTGGTGATGCCCACCAATGTTGAGAACTTTACGGAAGTCCCTTTTGATGTCATCAAGATTATCGAGAAGCCTTTCTGTGACCTCTTTAAGCAAAAAGGCGTGATTTTCAAATTGATCAGCCGTTTTATCACGCCTTAACCTCAAAAGGTCGCGATTAAATATTGTTGCGTCCATATTGGGTGATTTAAATTTTGACTTTTTCTTATCTGCTTTTTCGGTCATAGTACTTATATGGCATTTTTAAAGACAAACGAAAAGAAACAATTGTCTATGGGGGGAATAAAAAGAATTATTCCATACATTCACGTACTGGCCAAATGGTATTAGATATTTTGTTACCGCCAAAATGCCTCAAATGCGGCTCTCGGGTTGTAGATGCTCATAATATATGTCCAGATTGTTGGAAAGATTTATATTTTATTTCGGATCCGAAATGTGCATGCTGTGGTTTCCCTTTTGGCAGCGATCTTGGAAATGATTATTCGGTTCTTGGTGAAACATTTTGTGCGGCATGCCAAAAATCCCCTCATTCGTTTGATAAGGCTAACGCCGCCCTCAGATATGATGATGAGAGCAGATCAATGATTTTAGGATTCAAACATCAAGACAGGACAGAATATACACAATATTTTACCAAATTACTCTATCAAGCCGGATATGATTTCTGGCATGATGCGAATATCCTTGTTCCGGTTCCTCTTCATAAAAAACGTCTTATAAGCAGGCGATATAATCAATCAGCGCTGCTTTCTGAGAGTTTGGCACGTAAAACAGGCCTTTACCATTTTCCGGAGGCGCTGGAACGTATTAAAAACACACCTCCCCAGCAAGGTAATCTGAAGAAAAGGTCTCAAAATGTTAAGGGGGTTTTTAAGGCCACGTTAGGTGTCGAATTAAAAGATAAAAATATCGTATTAGTTGACGATGTTTATACGACAGGGTCAACCGCAGATAATTGTGCGAAAGCCCTGAAAAAAGCCGGCGCGAAGAAGGCCTATTTGTTAACAGTATTTCGTGTGATTTCTCCGGTTACTGCAAAATGATTTGTTTATGGTTGTAATCTAAAGAAGATGTCCTATATATCATTCAATTATTAAGCTTGAATGGAATTTACTTATGACTGATATTGTAATTTATACTCGCCCAGGATGTGGTTTTTGCTCAATGGCAAAACAACTATTAAACAGCAAAGGAAAAGAATTCCAAGAGTTTAACATTTGGTCAAAAGATGAATATAAAACGGAAATGGAAAAAAGTAGCAACGGTGCGAGAACGGTGCCGCAAATTTTCATTAATGGCGATCACATTGGTGGCAGTGATGATCTATATGCATTAGACCGCGCCGGCCATCTTGATGCGCTGTTAAGCCAATAGTATTTCAGAAAAGGGTATGGTACCCTTAAGACATGGTGGAAAATCGACAAAAATTTAAAGTTGGTCTTGTGCAAATGACATCTGATGATGTCATTGCTGATAATTTTTTAATGGCTGAAACGCTTATCCGTGATGCGGCGTCAAAAGGCGCAGATTTTGTCTTAACCCCTGAAATGACAACACTATTGGATTTTGGCACTAAACAGGTGATGGAAAAAATTAGCGTTGAAGAAGATGATACATCGTGGCGTTATTTTGCGTCTCTTGCTAAAGAGCTTGAAATTTGGCTCCTGATTGGATCGATTGCGATCAAAAATGGTGATAAGGCTGCCAATAGATGCTTTCTTTTTTCGCCTGAGGGCGAGAAATGCGTAACATATGATAAAATTCATATGTTTGACGTGGATATCCCAGGGGATAAGGCTTACCGTGAATCAAACGCTTATCAAGCGGGCCAAGAGGCCGTCATTGCTCAATTGCCTTGGGGAAAAGTTGGCTTATCAATTTGTTATGACCTTCGCTTTCCCTATTTATACAGGATGCTTTCTAAGGCAGGGGCAACCATGTTAACGGTTCCTTCTGCGTTTACCTATGTTACTGGTAAAGCGCATTGGCATACATTGCTAAAAGCCAGAGCAATCGAAAATGGAGCCTATGTCTTTGCACCGGCGCAAGTTGGTGAACATAAAAACGGCAGAAAGACCTATGGACATTCGCTTGTGATTGACCCATGGGGCGAAGTTGTCTGTGATGGTGGCGATGGGGTTGGTGTCTCAATTGCGGAAATTGATATTGGAAAAGTGGATGAGGCAAGAAATCGCATTGCTTCTTTGACCCATGATCAAAAAGTTGTTATAAAGAAAACTTAGTAAAGAGTTGTCTTGAGTTTTAAAGTTGGCTAAATTATATAGGTCACCATAAGTAGTTAGAAATATTATGATTTTATTTGATATCAAATGTAGTGACGGCCATATTTTTGAAGCGTGGTTTCAAAATAATGAAGCCTATGAGAAACAAGCAGAAGATCATCTGATTGAATGCCCGCTTTGCGGTTGCACAAAAATTTCAAAATCTTTAATGGTCCCAAACATTGCACCGACTCCTTCGTCTGACAAAGTTGGCTTGGAAGAGCTCAATATCAATGTAGATCAGCAGCGTGTTATGGTGAGCGCGCATTCCCCTGAGGACAGCCAAGTCAGTCCTGAAGATGTTAAACGTGCTTTAGATCATATGCATAATACGATGGCAAAATTCCGTCGACAGGTTGAAAAGTCGTGCGAATATGTTGGAAACAACTTTGCTGAAGAAGCCCGTAAAATTCACTATGGGGATAGTGAAAAGCGTGGCATTTATGGCGAGACAACTATTCGTGAGACAGAAGAGCTCATCGAAGAAGGAATCGATATCTTGCCTGTCCCGGGCTCTGATAAACTAGATAGCTAGTCCACTAAGGATCATTTATGAATAATGTTTCCAGTCTTCTCGGTGTAATATTCGCTGGAGGACAATCGAGGCGCATGGATGGCATTGATAAATACGGAATTTCGGTTGGTGGTAAAACACTTATAAATCATATTTCGGAACGTCTTTCTCCTCAGGTCACAAACCTCATCATTAATGCTCAGGATCCGAATATCCTAGAAGGATTTAAAGTTGTGCCTGATCAAGAAAGTCATCTTGGCCCCATTGGCGGTATTTATTCAGCCCTAAAATATGCCCTGGAAAATGATTATCGAAAAATAGTCACTGTACCTTGCGACACACCATTTATACCGTATGATTTTGTAGAAAAATTATTAGGAATTAAAGACAGCTCTTGTGTTATAGCCTGCTCAGGGGGCCGCCTTCATCCAGTTTTGGGGTTATGGGATGTATCGATCATAAATGACGTCAAGACGTCAATTGAAAGCGGTGAATATACTTTAATGAAATTGATAAAAAAGTTGGATTATATTGAATGTCGATGGACAGAAAAACCGGATCCATTTTTCAATATTAATACACGTGAAGATATAAAAGTCGCCGAAAGTCGTTTTATTTTATAATTCGATCTGCAATATCACTGACAATATTTAAGCCCTCTTTTCTCGCAAATGCGATAAGGGCAATACCAGACTGTTCAGCAAGAGAAAAGGCAAGACCCGTAGTCGCAGATACGGCGGCGACGATAGGAATTCCAAATAAAGCACATTTTTGAACCATTTCAAAGCTACAACGGCTTGTGATAAGTGCAAAACCATTTGAAGGGTCGATATTATTTCTGATTAAATGACCGATTAATTTATCCAGTGCATTATGCCTGCCGACGTCTTCTCTTATTGCGATAATATGACCCGTATGATCAGCAAAGGCAGCTGCATGAAGGGCGCCGGTTTCTTTATTTAAGTGTTGCTGCGATTTAAGTGAATTCATCGCGTTATGAATTAGGTTAGCATTGATTTTAAAATCGGAAGTAATTTTCGGCAAGTCCTTGATGGCATGCTCTAATTTATCAACCCCACAAAGACCGCACCCCGTGCGCCCGGAAAGGGTACGATTATATTTTTCAAGGCGGTAGAAGGCTTGCGCATTTATTTCAATGGCCGCAATTTTTCCTTTTGGTGCGTCTTTGATTTGCGAATAAATAATATCGCTTTCTTTTTCAATGATACCTTCTGTTAAGCTAAAACCATAAGAAAAATCTACTAAGTCAGATGGCGACGCCATCATTACGGCAAAGGTGACACAGTTATATTCAAGAACAACCGGAACTTCTTCTGTAAGTGGTCTATCCTCTTTAATCTCGCCACTCGGTGACCATAAGCGCATAGATTTAAAGTTGGCTTTATCGCTCATTATTTTTAACCGCGAGTGCAACGTAATTGACAGAAAAATCATTGTTGCTCAATGACCAAGTTCCTCCTAATGGATTATAAACCATGCCTTGAATGATATTAATTGAAAAACCACTTTTTTTGGCATGCTCACAAAGCTCTGAAGGCTTTAAAAACTTTTGCCAGTCATGCGTACCAATCGGCAGCCACCTTAAAATATATTCTGCACCCGCTATGGCCATCACCCAAGATTTCATTGTCCGGTTTAATGTGGAGAGGGTCATACATCCATCTTTATTAAGTAGTTTATGGCAAGCATCTAAAAATGAAGCAATATCGGCCACATGTTCAATCACTTCCATATTGAGGATGACATCAAATTTCTCGCCTTGGTAGGCTAATTCTTCTG